>DASWPR010000378.1:0-4588 GCA_036398455.1 Dokdonella sp. | reverse complement strand
GCAGCCGGCCCAGCGCGGTCGCCAGCGTCGTGTAGCGCATGGCGGTGCCGGCGCCGCCGCTGCGATAGTCGCTCGGCGTCATGCCGAGCAGTGCATTGGCCTGTTCGTAGACGCGGCTGCCGGAGCCGAAGCCGGCGTCATAGACCGCGTCGGTCACGCGGCTGCCGCTGCGCAGGGCGGACTTGAACGTACCGAGCTTGAGCTGGCGCGCGTACTCCGCCGGCGACAAGCCGAAGCGCGCGCGGAAGCGGCGCTGCAGATAGGTGGGGCTGAGGCCGACGTGCCGGGCGAGTTCGACCAGGCTTGCCTGTTCGCCGCGCGCGCCTTCGATCAGCGCACGGGCTTGTTCGAGCGGGTCTTTGCGGGTGGGCTGCGTGTTCATGCCGTGCAGCTTACGACCCGTGCCGCGCGCGCGCCCTCCGAATCTTGCGCCTAGCGCGAAGACTCGCTGTCGCGCGCCTGCACCGGCACGACGGTGAACTCGCCCTCGATCACGCCCGCTGGCGGCGCGCCGCGCGGTGCGGCCCCGCCTGTGGCAGCCGGTCGCTGCGGCGAGCGCAACGCATTGATCAACAGGAACAAACCGCCGCCGATCGCCAGCGCCGCAATGGTGAACATGCCGAGTGCGATCAGCAGCAGCACCGCGATCGCGCCGAGCACGCCGGTGACGAAACGCGCGACCGGATGGCGCGGGCGGAAGGCGCGGAACGGGCCGTAGAAGAACATGCCGAAACTCCGTATGTCAGAATCGCGTTCCGCCATCCGTTGCGGCAGCGCGTACCGCCATTATGGGTACGCACGCCACGGCGACAAGTGCTGAAAGCCTGGTATGAACAAATCCCAGCCGCTGTGCCGGCTCGACGAGATCCCCGACGGCGACGCGGTGTCGGCGCATGTCGACAGCGCGACCGGCGGCTTCGAACTGATCGTGCTGCGGCAGGGCGCCCGCGCCTACGCCTATCACAACGAATGCCCGCACGCGGGACGCAACCTCGACTACGCACCCGGGCGGTTCCTGGTGCGCGACGGCCGCCTGATCTGCGCCGCCCACGGTGCGATGTTTGCGGTCGACAGCGGCGCCTGCCTCGGCGGCCCCTGCCGCAGCGGGCTGGTCGCGATGCCGATCGAGATCGTCGATGGCGACGTCCGCCTGAGCGGATTCAGCGGTTGAACACCAGGTTCACCGCAGCGAGCATCACGACCAGCATCAGCACGGTCAGCGGGATGCCGACGCGCAGGAAGTCGCGCGCGCGATAGCCGCCGGGCCCGGCGATGATCGTGATGACCGGGTTGGCGCTCGGGATGACGAACGAATTGGATGTCGAGATCGCCACCACCAGCGCGTACACCGCTGGATTGCCGCCCGAAGCGAGGGCGACGTTGATCGCCATCGGCACCATCATGACCGTCGCGCCGACGTTCGATACCACCTGCGAGAACAACAGCGCGAGGATCGCGACGACCGCCTGCAGGCCCCATTGCGGCCAGCGGCCGAGATAGACCAGCACTTCCTGCGCGATCCACGCCGCGGCACCGGTCGAGTCCATCGCCCAGCCGAGCGGCACCAGGCAGGCCAGCGTGAAGATCGTCTTCCAGTTGATCGCGCCGTAGGCCTCGTCCATGTTGAGCACGCCGGACAGCAGCATGCCGACCGCGCCGGCGAGCATCGCGACCGACAGCTTGATGTCGGTGAACAGGCCGAGTCCCATGGCGAGCCCGAAGAACGTGACCGCGTACCAGATTTTCGCCGGGCGCTGTTCATCTTTCGGGTAGTCGGTGACGACGACGAAGTCGTGCGATTCGGCCGTCTGCGCGAGGTCGCGCCAGAAGCTGTGCAGCACCAGGGTATCGCCGGCGCGCAGGGCCACCTTGCGCACGTCCTCGCGAAACACCTGGTCGCCGCGGTTCACCGCGAGCACCGAAATGCCGTGCGTCTTGCGCAGGCGCAGTTCGCCGACGGCCTTCTTGATCCAGCGCGAGTTCGGCGGGATCACCGCCTCGGAAATGCCCGCGCGTGTCGGGTTGAACAGGTCGGCGAAATTGCGCAGGCGCGTCTGCACCTGGCACAGCTGGTTGTTGGCGAAGTCGTTCACCGCCTCGCGCTTGCCGAGCACGCCGAGCACGCTGCCGACCCAGATCATCTGGTCGCCCGGCGGCGCCAGGCGCGCTTCGTTGCCGGTCTTCAACGCCAGGATCAGCGGCGCGCCGCGCAACTGCTCGACCTCGCCGACGCTCATGCCGACCAGCGGGCTGTCGGTCGTCACGACGAGCTCCAGCACTTCGCCGTCGATGCCGTAGGTTTCGGCGAAGTAGGTCTCGGTACGACCCGGGGTGACCTTCTGGCGGTCCTCGTCGCTCGGCAGCAGGCGGCGCGTGAACAGCGCGAAATAGGCGAGGCCGGCAAGCAGCAGCGGGATGCCGATCGGCGCGATCGAGAACAGCGTGAAGGTCTGGATCGTCTGCGCGCCGGAGGGCAGGTTGCGGTTGGCGCTCGCGATCAGGTCGTTGAGCAGGATCAGCGGCGAGTTCGAGATCATCGTGATGTTGGTGCCGCACAGGATCATGCAGGCCATCGGCAGCAGCAGCCGCTTCAGCGGCAGGCCGGTGCGCGCGCTGATGCGGCTGACGACCGGCAGGAACAATGCGCTCAGCGCCTGGCTCTGGATCACCGCCGAGAGACTGCCGACCATCGCGTTGATCAGCAGCGAGACGCGCGATTCGACGCCGCCGGCGAGGCGCAGGATGAACGAGGCTGCCTTGCTCAGCACGCCGGTGCGATCGAGGCCGGCGCCCATGATCATCACCGCGATCAGCGAGATCACCGCATTGCCGGCGAAGCCTTCGAACAACTGCTCGACCGGCAACAGGCGCGTGATGCCGATGACGACGATGACGAGCAGGGCGATCAGGTCGGCGCGGATCCATTCCAGCACCAGCATCAGCACGGTGAACGCGAGCAGCGCGAACACGAGTGCCATATTGGTGGTGAGGGTCAGGCCGGCATCCATTCGGGGCAGGTTTCTTGTTGTGGCCGGCGGCGGTCAGCGTGGCTCAGACACGTTCATGCACGAAGTCCCACACGCCGTGGCCGAGGCGCAGGCCGCGGCGTTCGAAATGCGTTTCGATGCGCCATGGCGGCCGCTCCGACGGCGAAGCATGCTGCGGGTCGGGCCGCCACATCGGCGCTGCGGCGAGCACGTCCTGCATATGTTCCGCATAGTCGGCCCAGTCGGTCGCCAGATGCAAGCGTCCGCCGGCGGCAACGCGCGTCGCCAGCAGCGCCAGGAAATCGGGCTGGATCAGGCGACGTTTGTTGTGGCGTTTCTTGTGCCACGGGTCCGGGAAATAGATGCGCACCTGCGCCAGCGCAGCGGCGCCGATCTCCTGCTGCAGCACTTCGACCGCGTCGTGGTTGTACAGCCGCACATTGTCGACGCCGGCGTCGGCGAGGCCGTTCATCAGGCGGCCGACGCCGGGACGATGCACCTCGACGCCGATGAAGTCGTGTTCCGGCTCGGCCTGGGCCGAGTGCAGCAGCTGCTCGCCATTGCCGAAGCCGATTTCCAGTACGCGCGGCGCGCTGCGCCCGAACACCTCGGAAAAATCGCGCGCGGCGCCCGCGACAGCGAGGCCGTAGCGCGACCAGTGCTGGTCGAATGCGCGCTGCTGGGCCGGCGTGAAACGACCCTGGCGCAGGACGAAGCTGCGGATGCGGCGATCGTGCGCGTCGTGGTCGGCGGGATCGCGCACGCCGCTCAGCCGATCGTGCCGTCGAGCGGGCTCGACGCGGATGCATAGCGCTTGCGCGGAATGCGTCCCGCGCGGAAGGCGGCGCGTCCGGCTTCGACGGCGAGCTTCATCGCGTGCGCCATCAGCACCGGATCGCGCGCGCCCGCAATCGCCGTGTTCATCAGCACGCCGTCGCAGCCGAGTTCCATCGCGATCGCGGCGTCCGACGCGGTACCGACGCCGGCGTCGACGATGATCGGCACCTTCGCGTTCTCGATGATCTCGAGCAGGTTGTAGCGATTCTGGATGCCGAGGCCGGAACCGATCGGCGCAGCCAGCGGCATCACCGCGACGCAGCCGATTTCCTCCAGGCGCTTGGCCAGGATCGGATCGTCCGAGGTGTAGACCATCACCTCGAAACCTTCCTTGACCAGCACTTGCGCGGCGGCGAGCGTCTGCACGACGTCCGGGAACAAGGTCCTCGCGTCGCCGAGCACTTCGAGCTTGACCAGGGTGTGGCCGTCGAGCAGTTCGCGCGCCAGGCGGCAGGTGCGCACGGCGTCATCCGCCGTGTAGCAGCCGGCGGTGTTCGGCAGGATCGTGTAGCGCGACGGCGGCAGCACGTCGAGCAGGTTCGGTTCGTTGGCGTTCTGGCCGATGTTCGTGCGGCGCACCGCGACGGTGACGATCTCCGCGCCGGCTGCCGTCGTGGCGCGCTGTGTCTCGTCGAGATCCCTGAACTTGCCGGTCCCGGTCAGCAGGCGCGACCGATACGGCTTGCCGGCGATGATGAAGGGATCGGGCTGAAGATCGGGAAGAGTCGTTTCTGCGTTCATTCGATCCACGTGGCGGATTCAAA
>DASWPR010000377.1:0-6812 GCA_036398455.1 Dokdonella sp. | reverse complement strand
AACTGCGCCGGCATGTGTGCCGCCAGCGCTTCCACGCTGACCTCGCGATAGTCCACCGCCAGGCCACTTTCATGCAGGTGCAGGCGCGCCACGTCGAGCACGGCCGGCGCCAGATCGATCGCCGTGACCTGCGCGCCGCTGCGCGCCAGCGCCTCGCTGAGCAGGCCGCCGCCGCAGCCGACATCGAGCGCGCGTGCCCCGTTCAACGTGCAGCGTTCGGCGATATAGCCCAGGCGCACGGGATTGAGGTCGTGCAGCGGCCGCGACTCGCCGTCCGCATCCCACCAGCGTGAGGCAAGGCGGTCGAACTTGGCGGTTTCGGCGGGGTTGACGTTGGTCGCGCTCATTCAGTGCTCCGAGATGCGCTCGCGCCAGCGTCGTGCGCAGGCACGCAGTTGCGCGACATCGAGATCGACGAGTCCGCCTTCGCGCAGCTTGCGCGCGCCCGCGATCCACACGTCGCTGACCAGATGCCGGCCGGCGGCGTATACGAGTTGCGAAATCACGTTGTACAAAGGCTGCGTCTCGATCGCATCGAGGCGCACGGCGGTGAGGTCGGCGAGCTTGCCGACCTCGATCGAGCCGATGCGGTCTTCCCAGCCGAGCGCCTTGGCGCCATTCAAGGTGGCCGCGCGCAAGGTGGCGGCCGCGTCGAGCGCGCCGGCGTCGTTGGCGACGGCTTTGGCGAGCAGCGCGGCCGTGCGCATTTCGCCGAACATGTCGAGGTCGTTGTTGCTGGCGCAGCCGTCGGTGCCGAGCGCGAGATTGACGCCGGCGCGGCGCAGTTTCTCGGCCGGGCAGAACCCCGAGGCGAGCTTGAGATTGGATTCCGCGCAATGCACCACGGCAACGCCGGATTCCGCACAGGCGGCGATCTCCGCGTCGGTCAACTGCGTCATGTGCACCGCGATCAGGTGATCGTTGACCAGGCCGAGCGCCTGCATGCGCGCGAACGGACGCGCGCCGCGCTCGCGCTTGGCTTCTTCGACTTCGTGCGCAGTCTCGTGCAGGTGCAGGTGCACGGGGAGATCGAGCTGGTCGGCCAGCATGCGGATGCGTTCGAAGCTTTCGTCCGAGACGGTGTACGGCGCGTGCGGCGCGAACGTGGTGCCGAGCAGCGGCTCGCCGGCGAATTCGTCGTGCACGGCGAGCGCGCGATCGAAGTATTCGTCGCGCGTCTTCGCCCAGGCGCTCGGGAACTCGATGATCGGCAGGCCGACCATCGCGCGGAAGCCGAGCCGGCGATACGTCGCCGCCTGGACGTCGGGAAAGAAGTAGTTCTCGTTGCAGCAGGTGGTGCCGCCGCGCAGCATCTCGGCGATCGCCAGTTCGACGCCGTCGCGGACGAATTCCGGACCCATCGCCTTCGCCTCGGCCGGCCAGATGTGCTCCTGCAGCCAGCTCATCAGCGGCAGGTCGTCGGCCAGCCCGCGCATCAAGGTCATCGGGTTGTGCGTGTGCGTGTTGACCAGGCCCGGGATCAGTGCGTGTTCGGGCAGGTCGACGTGCTCGCGCGGCGCGTAGCGGCCTCTGGCCTGCTCGGCCGGCAGCACGGCGACGATGCGCTCGCCGGCGATCGCGACGGCATGCTCTTCGAGCACGACGCCGTGCGGCTCGACCGGAACGAGCCAGCGCGGGGTGATCAGGAGGTCGATGGGTTGCAACGGATCTATCATGGAGCCGCTCTTGCCGTCCCGGCGAAGGCCGGGACCCGCTTTCTTCGCATTGCCGGCGTCAGGAGCAGGATCCCGGCTTTCGCCGGGATGATTGATTCGCGACGCAATCCGCTGCGCGGATTTGCTGCGCGCTGACCCGAAGCGAAGCTGGATCCCGGCTTTCGCCGGGATGATTGATTCGCAACGCAATCCGCTGCGCGGATTTGCTGCGAATCAATCACTTCACTCGCGACATGTATTCGCCGGAGCGCGTGTCGACCTTGATCTTCTCGCCCTGGCCGACGAACAGCGGCACGCGCACGGTGGCCCCGGTTTCGAGCTTAGCCGGCTTGCCGCCGCCGCCCGAGGTGTCGCCGCGTACGCCGGGATCGGTTTCGACGATTTCGAGTTCGACGAAGATCGGTGGCGTCACCAGCAGCGGCGCGCCGTTCCACAGCGTCACGATGCAGACTTCGTTGCCCTTCAGCCACTGCGCCGCGTCGCCGACCGAGTTCTTGTCGGCCGCGATCTGCTCGTGCGTGTCCGGATGCATGAAGTGCCAGAACTCGCCGTCCGAGTAGAGGTACTCCATGTCGGTGTCCATCACGTCGGCGGCTTCGACCGAGTCGGTCGACTTCATCGTCATTTCGACGGTGCGGCCGTTCTTCAGGTTGCGGTACTTCACGCGCGTGAACGCCTGGCCCTTGCCGGGTTTGACGTATTCGGTGTCGACGATGGTGCACGGATAGCCGTCCACGATGATCTTCTGACCGTTCTTTACGTCGTTCATGCCATAGCTGGCCATGTGTGCTCCTGGAAAACTCGATCGGTACGCCGCGCGCAGCGGCTAGAATGGGTACAACCTTTCCTGCCGGCCTGCGCCGACACAAGAGACGAATGATAACCGCAATGCCGCTGGCCGCGCAGCCGCGCCGCTGGCAACGACTCTGGCGCGAGGCGGTCACCGACCCGCACGAACTGCTGCGCCTGCTCGACCTGTCCGCGCATGCGCCGCACCTGCTTCCGGCCGCCGACACCGGCTTCCCGCTGCGCGTGCCGCGCGGTTTCATCGATCGCATGCGCCGCGGCGACCCCGCCGATCCGCTGCTGCTGCAGGTGCTGCCGCAGGCGGCCGAACTCGGCGACGTGCCGGGCTTCACGCGCGATGCGGTCGGCGACCTCGCCGCCCGCGCCGCCAGCGGCGTGCTGCACAAGTACGACGGCCGCGCGCTGCTGATCGCGACCGGCTCGTGCGCGGTGAACTGCCGCTACTGCTTCCGCCGCCACTTTCCGTATGCCGAAGAAACCGCGGCGGCGAACCGCTGGCAGCGGGCGCTCGAACATCTGCGCGCGGATGCGTCGATCAGCGAGGTGATCCTCTCCGGCGGCGATCCGCTGTCGCTGTCGACCCCGAAGCTGGCGGAACTCGGTGATGCGCTCGCCTCGATCGGCCATATCCGCCGCCTGCGCATCCACACGCGCCTGCCGGTGGTGCTGCCGGAACGCATCGACCAGGAATTCACCGGCTGGCTCGATGCCATGACCCTGCAGAAGGTCGTCGTGCTGCACGCGAACCATCCGAACGAAATCGATGCCGACGTGGCCGCTGCGTGCAGCCGGCTGCGCGAGGCCGGCGCGACCGTGCTGAACCAGGCGGTGCTGCTCCGCCGCGTCAACGACGACGCGGCGGCGCTGATCGGACTGTCCGAGCGGCTGTTCGCCGCCGGCGTGCTGCCGTACTACCTGCACCAGCTCGACCGCGTCGCCGGCGCGGCGCATTTCGAAGTCGACGATGGGCACGCCCACGCCCTGATCGAGGCGATGCGCACGCGTCTGCCGGGTTACCTGGTACCGCGCCTCGTGCGCGAAGTGGCGGGTGCAGCGTACAAACTGCCGCAATGAATAGATTGTTTCATGGAAATGCGGCGGCGAATCCGGTAAATATCCGCCAGGCAGGTCGGGATCGACGCTCGCAACGCGATCCCGCCGCCCATGCCGCCTCGACGGATCCCGACAGCGAGCGGGCTTTCTGCGCGAGACCGAACAATGCGACAAGTGGACTCTTCCACAAGCAGAAGTCCCTGAGACCGACCGCCCGATGAGCCGATCCGACAACATCATGAAGCTGCTGCTGGTCGACGATTCGGCCGACGACGCCGAACAGATCATCAGCGTACTGCGCAACGGCGGCATCGCGGTGCGCCCGACGCGGGCGAGCAACGAGGCGGAACTCGAAACCGCGCTCGAACAGCAGCCCGACCTGATCGTCTTCGACCTTGCCTGCCGCGACCTCAAGCTGCCGCAGATCCGCGACGCGGCGTCGCGCGGCGGCCGCGATTTCGCCCTGATCGCCTGCGGTCGCGGTGTTTCCGAAGCGGTGATCGTCGAGGCGTTCCGCAACGGCGCGCGCGCGCTGATGCTGCGCGACTCGGACGAATTCATCCAGATCGTCGCGCGGCGCGAGTTCGATGCGTTGGCGATGCGCCGCGGCGTGCGCCGCCTGGAAGCCTCCCTGCGCGAATCCGAGCGCCGCTGCGAGGCCCTGCTCGACTCCTCGCACGACCCGATCGCCTTCGTGCATGAAGGCATGCACGTGCGCGCCAACAAGGCCTATCTGGAAATGTTCGGCTTCGACGACTTCGACGACATCGAAGGCATGTCGATCCTCGATCTGATCGCGGCCGACGACGCCGACGACTTCAAGGCGCTGCTGAAGCGCCTGTCGAAGGGCGAGAAGCCGCCGCAGCGCCTGAACCTGAAAGCCAAGCGCGGCGACGATTCGACCTTCGACGCGACGATGGAATTCGCCGAGGCGAGCTACGAAGGCGAGCCCTGCCAGCAGATCACCTTCCGCCGCCAGATCGCCGATGCCGCGCTCGAACAGGAACTGGACGCGCTGCGCTCGAAGGATCTGATCACCGATCTGTTCAATCGCCAGCACATGATTGCGCAGATCGAAGGCAGCGCGGCCGAGGCGGCCAACGGCAAGAGCGACCAGTCGCTGCTGCTGATCGAGCCGGACGATTTCCGCCGCGTGCTCGATGCGATCGGCCTCGGCAACACCGACGTGCTGCTCGGCGACCTCGCCAATCTGCTGCGCAAGCACCTCAGCGAGAACGATGTCGCGGGCCGCATCGCCGACCATACGTTCGGCGTACTGCTGAAATCGCGCACCGGCGAAGAAACCCGCCAGTTCGCCGAGACCCTGCGCAATGCGTTCAGCGAGCGCATCTTCGAGGTCGGCAAGCAGTCGATCAACCTGACCGTCAGCGTCGGCGGCGTGCTGATCGGCGAGAAGAACGCCAGCGCAGCGACCGTGCTCAGCCTCGCGCAAGGCGCCCTGCGCAGCGCGCAGAGCGACGGCGGCAACCGCGCGCGCCTGGTCGATCCATCCGAGCAGGACAAGGCCGCGGCGGAAAGCTCGCGGCGCTGGGTCGCACTGATCGACAATGCGCTGGCGACGAACGGGTTCGTGCTGTACTACCAGCCGATCGTCAGCCTGCACGGCGCCGATGGCGACTTCTACGAAATCCTCCTGCGCATGACCGGTCCGAAGGGCGAGATCGGGCCGAATCATTTCCTGCCGATCGCCGAGCAGCACGGCAAGCTGGTCGCGATCGACCGCTGGGTCATCGCCGCGGCGATCCGCGCGCTGGCCGAACGCGAACGCGCCGGCAACCGCACCACCTTCTTCGTCAAGCTGACGCCGCAGTCGCTGGAGGATCAGACGCTCCTGCCCTGGATCGCGCAGCAGCTGAAGAACGCCCGCCAGCGCGGCGATTCACTCGTATTCGAGATGCCGGAAAGCAAGGTGGTGACGAACCTTAAACCGGCGCGCGCCTTCGTCAAGGGCCTGGAACAGCTGCGCTGCGGTTTCGCGCTGGAGCAGTTCGGCTCGGGCCTCAACTCGTTCCAGCTGCTGAAGCACATTCCGGCGCACTACCTGAAGATCGACCGCAGCTTCATGGCCGACCTGCCCAAGCACAAGGAAAACCAGGAAAAGATCAAGGACATCTGCGAGCAGGCGCATCACGCCGGCAAGCTGACCGTCGCCGAGTTCGTCGAGGACGCGGCCAGCATGTCGATCCTGTTCAGCTGCGGCGTCAACTTCGTGCAGGGCAATTTCCTGCAGGAGCCGGAGAAGATCATCTCGCAGGGCGCGGCGGCCTAGGATGCCCGCTTCGTAAAGATCGATCTCACCGGGCGCCGGCCGCCCGGCGGTCGGTCAGGGCGCGGCGCGCAAAGCGGCGACGCGCTCGGCGATCGGCGGGTGGCTCATCAGCAGGCGCATGACACCGCCTTCGCCGGAGATGCCGAACGCCTGGATCGCCTTGGGCAAGGTGTTCTCGCCCTGGTTGCCGGCGAGCCGCTCCAGCGCCGAGATCATCGATTGCTTGCTGGCCAGATGCGCGCCGCCCGCATCGGCGCGGAATTCACGCCAGCGCGAGAACGCGAGCACGATCAGCGAAGCGAGGAAGCCGAGCGCGATCTGCAGCACGAACACGATGGCGAAATACGCCAGCCCTCCGCCGCCGCCCTCGCGATTGCCGCTGAGCATGCGGTCGACGACGGTGCCGATGATGCGCGCGAAGAAGATCACGAAGGTGTTCAGCACGCCCTGGATCAGCGCCATGGTGACCATGTCGCCGTTGGCGACGTGGGTGATCTCGTGGCCGAGCACGGCTTCGACCTGGGCACGGTCCATGCTCTGCAGCAGCCCCGTGCTGACGGCGACCAGCGCATGGTTCTTGCTCATGCCGGTCGCGAATGCGTTCATTTCGGGGGCGTCGTAGACCGCGATCTCGGGCATGCCGATGCCGGCCTTCTCGGACTGGCGGCGCACCGTGTCGAACAGCCACGATTCGGTCGGATTGCGCGCCTGTGCGATCACCTGCGCGCCGACCGACATCTTCGCCATCCACTTGGACAGCGCCAGCGAAATGAATGAGCCGCCCATGCCCATCACGGCGGACAGGATCAGCAGCCCCTGCAGGTTGATCCCGCCGCGGTTCTGCGTGTAGATATCGATGCCGGTCAGCTTGACGACGATGGTCAGCAGCGCCATCACCGCCAGGTTGGTCAGAACGAACAGAACGATGCGCAGCATGGCCTACCTCGATGGTCCAATGTCGATTCCAGTGTGCAGCCGTCGGGTGC
>DASWPR010000376.1:0-17310 GCA_036398455.1 Dokdonella sp. | reverse complement strand
CGCCCGCCTCATCGATGGCGGCCTCGCCGCCGACGGCACGCCGTATCTGGCGATGGAATACGTCGACGGCGTTCCGATCACCGACTACGTGCGCGCACACGCGCTCGATCTGCCGAGCTGCCTGCGCCTGTTCCTGCGCGTGTGCAACGCGGTCCAGTACGCGCACCAGAACCTCATCGTGCATCGCGACCTGAAGCCGTCGAACATCTTCGTGACCGCCGACGGCACGCCGAAGCTGCTCGACTTCGGCATCGCCAAGGTGCTGACGACGACCGAGGCCGGCGCGCCGACGCAGATGATGGCGCGCCTGCTGACGCCGGACTACGCCGCGCCCGAGCAGTTCAGCGGCGGCGTGATCACGACCGCGACCGATGTCTACGCGCTCGGCGTCGTCCTGTACGAGCTGCTGGCCGGAAGAAGGCCGCCGCGCCCCGGGCTGGGCGAGGCGACCGGCAAGTCGCGCACGACGGCCAGCATGCCGCCCAGCGCCGCGCTCGGCAGCACCACGTCGGCGATCAGCCGGCGTGCGCTGCGCGGCGATGCCGACCGCATCGTGCTGAGCGCGCTGGCGGCCGATCCGCAGCGGCGCTATCCGTCGGCCGAGGCGCTGGCGACGGATATCCGGCGTTTTCTGGATGGCCGTCCGATTGCGGCGCGCGGCGACGGCAACGCCTATCGGTTCCGCATGTTCGTGCTGCGCCATCGCTATGTGCTGGGCGCGGCGGTCAGCATATTCATCGTCTGCATCGCTGCGACAGTGATCAGCCTGCGCCAGGCCCGCATCGCCGGCGAGCAGGCGACGCGGGCCGAAGCGGCGCAGCAGTTCCTGGTCGGCGTGTTCGAACAGGCCAACCCGGACGAAAACAAGGGCGATGCCATCTCGGCGCGCTCCCTGCTCCAGAAAGGCGAGCTCCAGCTCGGCGGCGATGCGACGCGGCAGCCGGCGATCCAGGCAGACCTGACCGGCCTGATCGGCTCGCTGTACTGGAATATAGGCGACTACGAACGCGCCGAAGCCCTGATCGGCAAGGCGGTCGCGATGACCGCGGACGCGCGCGTCCCGGATGAGATCAAGGCGCGCAATTTCGGCCGTCTCGCCACGATCGAGCACGACAAGCACAAGTTCGATGCGACGATCGAGCATGCCGGACGTGCGCTCGAATTCGCCAGGCGCGCCGGCAGCGCCGGCGCACGCGATGCCATCGAGGCACGCCGCGTGATGGCGCTGGCGATGATCGGCCAAGGCCGCGCCAAGGACGCACTGCCGCTGCTGCGCGACGTGCTCGCCGAGGAGCGCCTCAGCTTGGGCGATCGCAGCGAGGCGGTCGTGCTCGACCTGTACATGCTCGGCAACGCGCTCGACGAATTGTCCGACTACGCCGAATCGGAAACCGTGCTGCGCGAGAGCATCGCCACGGCGCGCAGCATCCACGGCAACCTGCACAGCAGCGTTGCGAACGGGCTCAACGAGCTCGGCCTGATGCTCGGCCACAAAGGCGATGTCGTCGGCTCCGAGGCGCCGCTGCGCGAAGCGCTGGACATCAATCGCCAGCTGTATGGCGCCGATCATCGCGAAACGCTGGTTTCGCGCTCCAACCTGCTGCGCGTGCTGGAGAACGAAGGCCGCTTCGAGGAGGCGCTGCAGGGTCGGCTGGATGTATTGAAGTCGACCCAGGCGATCGGCGACGCGCGACCCGAGCAGATCGCGTATGCCTACAATTTCATCGCACTGGACTATCGCAATCTCGGCCGTGCCGTCGAGGCGGAACAGGCGTCGCGCGAGGCGCTGGCCGTATGGGCCCGGATCCACGGTTCCAACGCGGAATGGGACAGCGCCGATCCGCTGCGCGGGCTGGCGCAGGCGCTGCAGCTGCAGGGCCGTTTCGACGAAGCGGAAACCGCCTACCGTGCCGCCCTTGCCATCGAAGCCAAGCACGAGCCGGCCGATTCGCACTGGCTGAATCGCGATCGCGGCTTCCTCGGCGAACTGCTGCGCCTGCAGCGCCGCTACGCCGACGCATTGAAGGAACTGCGCGAGGCGAATGCGGCGATCGGCGCGCCCAATGGCGGCCACGACCCGATCTACTGCGTATTGCAGTCGCAATGGGCCGAAGCGGAGCTGGACGCCGGCAACGCCGACGAGGCATCGAAGATCGCGACGCGCGCGCTCGAGATGGCACGCGTGGCGCTGCCGCCACGCAACTATCGCCTGGGCGCGCCGCTATTCGCGCAGGCGCGCGCCGAACTTGCCAACGGCCATGCCGAACGCGCCGAGCCGCTGCTGCGCGAGGCGCTCGCCGCGCGCAGCCCGCCCTATCCCGGCAGCGATCTGCGCGTGCTCGAGGTCAAGGCAACCCTCGCCGGCGCCTTGAGCGCGCTGCAGCGGGACGCCGAAGCGCACGCCCTGCGCAGCGAGATCGAGCCGCTGCTGAAGGGCTCCCCTTCGCCGTACGCGCACGATCTGCTCGACAGGCTCGCGTCGCACTGACGCTACGACGCTGCAGTTTCGAATCAATGCCCGGCGTTGCCGCAATCACCGTTCGGACACGGCTGCGTTTCGATCTGCACGGTGGCGTGACGGATGCGGAAACGCTCGAGCAGCACCGCCTGGATCGAGCGGATCACCTGGTCATGCGCCGCGCCGTCGTCGGCATTCGCGTGCAGGGTCGCCACGTGATAGCCGCCGGCCAGTTGCCATACGTGCACATGATGTACGTCGCGCACGCCGGCCGCCTCGCGCTTCAGCGCGTCGCTGACGAGATCCGCATCGACGCCCTCCGGCGCGCCTTCGAGCAGGATGTGCGCCGAGCGGCGCAGCAGCCGCCAGGCGCTGGCGAGAATCAGCAGGGACACCAGCACCGATACGACCGGGTCGGACCATAGCCAGCCGAGCCAGCGGATCAGCAGCGCGGCGATGACGGCGCCGAGCGAACCGAACAGGTCGCCGAGCACGTGCAGCCGCGCGCTGGCCGTGTTGAGGTCGTCATGATCGTGATCGGACAGCACGAACAGCACGAACACATTGACCAGCAGGCCGGCGGTGGCGACGACGAACATCGTGCCCGAGAGAATCGGCTGCGGCGCGGAAAGACGCATCAGCGCCTCGACGACGATCCACACGACCAGCGCGAACTGGATCAGCGCATTGCTGTAGCCGACCAGCACTTCGAGCCGCGCATAGCCGAAGCTGCGCCGCGCATCGGCCGGCCGCCGGGCGTAGTGCGCGCCCAGCCAGGCGAACATCAGCGCCGCGGCGTCGACCAGCATGTGGCCGGCATCGGCGAGCAGCGCGAGCGAGCCGGACAGCCAGCCGCCGATCGCCTCGGCGACGAGCGTGCAGGCGGTCAGCCCGAAGGCGATCAGCAGGCGCCGTTCGCGCAGGTCGCCGGCGTGACTGTGTGCGTGGACGTGGTCGTGGCTCATGCGGGTGGGTTTCGGCGAACGGAAGACCGGCGATGCTAGGCAGGAGCGCCGCAGTTACACAATCACACCAGCAAATCGCCGCATGCGAACGGCCGTCTGGACGGCCGCAGGGTCAGTGGCTGCAGGCGGCGTCGTGCACATGGCCGTGCGAGAGGCGCAGGTTGGTCAGGTGCGAAAGCGCGACCAGCGTGCCGCCGGTAGCGACGAGCAGCGCATGCAGCGAAGCGCCGTCTTCATGATCGATGACCATGCCGCCGAGCAGGAGCAGCAGCCCGGGCGCGAGGAACCAGAATGCGCGGAACTGCTGATGGCGGCGATAGCCGGTGATCAGCGTCGTCAGTGCCAGCACGCTGGCAAACGCGATGAAGGTGCGCTCGAAACGATGGTCGGCAAGGAAGCCGAGGCCCAGCGCCGGCAGCACCGCGATGACCAGCGGCAACGCCGCGCAATGGATCGCACACAGGAACGACGCGGTCGCACCGAAACGGTCGGCCAGGCGGGTGAACAACGAGGGGCGCGGAGACGGGGCGTTCATGGGTCTCCACTCACGTTATAACATAACCCATGGGATCGCAAGCGCCGACCGGGAGCGTCGAAATGGCATCAAGAGCGCGCTGCAGCATGACTTTTGACATGCACGGGCTTCGACAGATACGTTATATCATAACAATTCCTGTCTACCCCTTCCTTTTCAAGGTCCCGCCCCAGCCCATGAAGAAGACCGCACTCGCCCTGTGCATCGGCCTTGCGTTTTCCCAGTCCGGCGCAGCGCTCGCCGGCGATGAAACCGGGCCGCTGGCATCGCCGCAGCTGACCGTTACCGACAACGACCCGGGCACGGCCTCGACCGCGCGCAACGCGAAGAGCAAGACGACCGCCGCGCAACAGACCGACACCACTCTGGGGACGATCAGCGTGGTCGGCAAGCTCGACGAGGCGCGCAACCAGCTGTCGCCGGACGTCGGCAGCAGCCAGTACGTGTTCGACCGCAAGGCGCTCGACCAGCTGCCGCTCGGCGACGCGACCTCGCTGAACCAGGTGCTGCTGCGCGCACCCGGCGTGGTCGACGATTCCTACGGCCAGCTGCACGTGCGCGGAGACCATGCCGACCTGCAGTACCGCATCAATGGCGTGATCGTGCCGGAGAGCATCAGCGGCTTCGGGCAGACGCTCGATACGCGCGTGATCGACAATCTGTCGTTCCTGACCGGCGCCCTGCCCGCTCAATACGGCTACCGCACGGCCGGCGTGGTCGACATCACGACACGCTCCGGCAGCAGCGGCAAGGAGACCGACTCGGTCGGCGGCAGCGTCGGCCTGACCGCCGGCTCGTTCGGCACCTGGAACCCGAACGCGACGGTCTTCGGCAACGAAGGACCGTGGAGCTTCTTCCTGACCGCGAACTACCTGCAAAGCGATATCGGCATCGAGAACCCGACGTCGTCGCGCAACGCGATCCACGACCATACCAACCAGTTCAAGAGCTTCGGCTATCTGTCGTACCTGCTGAACGATTCGGCGCGCCTCAGCTTCATGTTCGGCGCGACCAACAACCGTTTCCAGATTCCGAACAACCCGCAGCAGGATCCGGTCTTCCAACTCGACGGCATCGACGATTTCGACTCGCGCAACCTGGACGAGCGCCAGCACGAGCAGACGCGCTTCGGCGTGCTTGCGCTGCAGGGCGAACTCGGCACGACGAACTACCAGGTCTCGCTCGGCCAGCGCTACACCAGCGTGAACTACCAACCGGACCCGATCGGCGATCTGATCTTCAACGGCGTCGCCGGCACGATCGATCGCGCCAATCGCGCGAACACGCTGCAGGCGGATTTCTCCACCCCGTTCGGCGATGCGCATACGGTGCGCTACGGTCTCTATGTCAGCGAGGAGCACCCGATCTCGAACAGCGTCTCGCAGGTGTTCCCGGCCGACGACGACGGCAACCAGACCAGCACCACGCCGATCACGATCGTCGACAACGCGGCGCACATCACCGCGCGCACCTACGGCCTGTACCTGCAGGACGAATGGCAGCTGAGCGACAAGCTGACGATGAACTACGGCGTGCGCGGCGACAAGGTCGATGCCTACGTCAAGGAGGGCCAGCTGAGTCCGCGCCTCGGCCTCGTCTTCCAGGCGACCGACACGACGACGCTGCATGCCGGCTACGCGCGCTACTTCACGCCGCCGCCGACCGAACTGATCGGGCAGACCGACATCGCCCTGTTCCAGGGCACCACCAACGCGCTGCCGTCGAACGTCAACGCGGAGACCTTGTCGGAACGATCGAACTACTACGACGCCGGCATCTCGCAGAAGATCGGCAGCGATCTCACGCTCGGCCTCGACTTCTACTACCGCGAAGTGCACAACCTGCTCGACGAAGGCCAGTTCGGCGCGGCGCTGATCTTCTCGCCGTTCAACTACGACCAGGGCCGCGTGCGCGGCGCCGAGTTCACCGCCAACTACGATCACGACGGCTTCTCGGCGTTCTTCAACCTGTCTTCGAGTCGCGCGCAAGGCAAGAACGTCGTCACCGGCCAGTACAACTTCGATCCGGACGAACTCGCCTACATCGCCACCCACTGGGTGCACCTCGACCACGACCAGCGCCTGACTTCGTCCGGCGGCGTCAGCTACGACTGGAGCGGCTACCGGATCGGCGCGGACTACCTGTACGGCTCCGGCCTGCGCGCCGATTTCGCCAACTCCGCGCATCTGCCGCAGTACTACAGCGTCAACCTGTCGGTCGATCACACGTTCGAGCTGGCCTCGACGGGCAAGGTCGACGTGCGCGTGACGGCGGTCAACGTGACCGATCGCGTCTACGAGCTGCGCGATGGCTCCGGCATCGGCGTGGGCGCGCCGCAGTTCGGACCGCGGCGCGGTCTCTACCTCAGCCTGCAGAAGGACTTCTGAGCGGCGTGGGGTCCGCTATTCAGGCGGGTGCCGGCGCAACGCGGCACCCGCCTGGCAGATTGACAATTGTTTGCCGCAAGGCCGGCGCGGAACGCGCGCCTCGCCGCACGAAAGTGGCGTTGCAGCGCCCTCTTGCGCCTGCGCCTGCCCACCCGGGCTGCTGTATCGCAGCATGACAATAATTTAATAAGTCAGCATGATGTAAACGTTTACATGCGGGCAGCCGGGGCGACGGGGCATGAGCGTGACCATCAAAGATGTGGCCAGGGCCGCCGGCGTGTCTGTCGCCTCGGTCTCGCGCGCACTCAACGGTCATGAGAACGTGACCGGCGAGACACGCAAGCGCATCGAGGATGCCGCCAGTCGCCTGCGCTACATGCCGAACGGCGCCGCGCGCAGCCTGATCACGCAGCGCACCCAGACCATCGGCGCCGTACTGCCGGACCTGCACGGCGAATTCTTCTCGGAACTGATCCGCGGCATGGATTCCGCCGCCCGCGCACGCGGCCTGCACCTGCTCGTATCGAGTTCGCACGGTTCGGCCTCCGAAGTCGGCGACGTGCTGCGCACGCTGCGCGGTCGCGTCGACGGCGTGCTGATCATGTCGCCGCATGCCGACGCGGACATGCTCGCCACCAACCTGCCGGCGGCCTTGCCGACCGTCCTCATGAACACGCGCGTGCCCGGCGGCAAGTACCTGTCGTTGTCGATCGACAACTACGGCGGCGCCTACACGATGACGCAGCACCTGGTGCGCCACGGCTATCGCCGCATCGCCTTCATCGGCGGCCCGGCCAACAACTTCGACGCCGACGAACGCCTGCGCGGCTATCGCGATGCACTGGCGAAACTGCTGCCGAAACAGCATGCCCTGGTTTTGCCCGGCGATTTCAGCGAGGAATCGGGCTATCGCACCGGCCTCGCGCTGCGCGACCTCACCGAACGGCCCGATGCCGTGTTCGCCGCCAACGACATGATGGCGATCGGCTGCCTGTTCGCACTCAGCGAACTCGGCCTCAAGGTGCCGGACGACATCGCCCTCGCCGGCTTCGACGACATCCCCATCGCACGTTTCGTCAGCCCGCCGCTGACGACGATGCGCGTACGCATCGCAGACATGGGATCGCAGGCGTTGCAGCGCCTGGCCGAAGCGATCGACGGATCGACGCAGCCCCGCCTGGCGCACGAGATCGGCTGCAGCCTCGTCGTCCGACAGTCTTCCGGCACGCACGCCGAACCGCACACCGACACCAGTTGAACCACCGCACCACCATAAGACCAGATCGCACTCACAACTTGTTCACGCCTCCGGGGAGGAGCATTCGATGAAAGCACGCAGCACCATCACACGTCCCACGCAGCGCAAGCTGCTGGCCTGCGCACTGGCCAGTTGCCTGGGGCTTGCAGCGCCGAGCGTATTTGCGCAGAGCACCAATGCGACGTTGCGCGGACAGGCCATCGCCGGCGCCGACATCACCGCAACGAATGTGGACACCGGACTGGTCCGTCATACCAAGGTCACGTCGGATGGCAGCTATGCCCTGGCCGGTCTGCCGCCCGGCACGTACCGCGTCGATGCAGGCCCCGGCACGGAGCGCACCATCACGCTGTACGTGGCCTCGACCGCAACGCTGGACCTGGCTGCGGGTACTACTCCGACGGGAGGCACTCAGCTCGAGGGTATCGTCGTCAATGGAAATGCGCTGGACGAGGTGAAGACCTCGGAGATCGGCGACACGATCTCGCTGCGGCAGATCAGAACGATCCCGCAGGCTACGCGCAACTTTCTTGAATTCGCCGACACCGTTCCCGGCATGGCATTCAGCCGCGACCCCGGCAACGGCACCTACAAATTGCAGAGCGGCGCTCAGTCCGCCAGCAACATCAATGTCTACATCGATGGCGTCGGCCAGAAGAACTACGTGTTGCAGGGAGGCATCACCGGCCAGGATTCGAGTCGCGGCAATCCGTTCCCGCAGCTCGGCATCGGCGAGTACAAGGTCATCACGCAGAACTACAAGGCCGAGTACGACCAGCTGAGCAGTGCTGCCGTCACGGCCGTCACCAAGTCCGGTACGAACGAATTCCACGGAGAGGTGTTCGGCAACTACAGCGACAGCAGCCTGCGTTCCAAGATTCCGAGCGAACTCGCCTCCGGCAAGAAGCTCGACACGACCGACCAGGAATACGGGATGTCGCTCGGCGGCCCGATCTTCAAGGACATGGCGCACTTCTTCTTCACCTACGAAGGCAAGGACTTCGAGACGCCGGTCGCCGTGATTCCCAGCGAAACACTGCCGGGACCGTTGCCGCCCGGTGTCGCCGATGCGTATGGCCCGACCAGCCAGCCGTTCCACGAAGACCTCTACTTCGGCAAGATCGACTGGGAACCGACCGACCGCGACCTCGTCGAATTGACCGGCAAGTATCGCAGCGAGTCGCAGCGCGACAATGTCGGCGGCCAGCAGGCATCCTCGTTCGGCAGCGACATCGTGAACAATGAAAAGCGCGTCGACCTGCGCTGGCAGCACACCGCGGACAGCTGGCTGAACGACGGCCATATCACCTGGGAGGATACGACCTGGGGCCCGCGGCCGATCACCAATGGCTACGCGCAGATCTACACCGATCCTCTTCAGGCGGACAAAGTCCTGCTCGAGACCGGAGCCGGCGCGAACTATCAGAACAAGGGACAGAAGGGTCCGTCGATCCAGGATGATTTCAGCCTGACCGACCTGCATTGGAACGGCGATCACCTGGTGAAGATGGGCATCAAGTACAAGCAGGCCAAACTCAACACCCAGGAGATCAATCCGGCCAATCCGCAGTTCTTCTACGACGTCACCGCGGCCGGGACTGCGGAAGATCCGTACAAGGCGCATTTCGGCGTTCCGCTCGCCGGCATCGGCAATGGCACGGCAGAGTCCAAGAACAAGCAGCTCGGCCTCTATCTGCAGGACGACTGGACAGTCAACGACAAGCTGACCTTCAATATCGGCGTGCGCTGGGACTACGAGGAAACACCTTCGTATCTGGACTACGTGACGCCGGCCGAAGTCGTCAGCGCCCTGCACAACTGGCCGAACATCAACAATTCGATTTCCGGCATCAACATCAATGACTACATCAGCAACGGTCACAACCGGAGCGCACCGAAAGACCAGTGGCAGCCGCGCCTGGGCTTCTCCTACGACCTCGATGCCGACGAACAGCATGTGATCATCGGCGGCATCGGCCGTTCCTACGACCGCGACAGCTTCGACTACCTGCAGCTGGAACAGTCCAAGGCGACGTTCCCCTCCTACGACGTGTTCTTCAACTCGCCGAACGGACGCGCCTGCGATCCAGGCACGCAGACCAATTGCGTGAATTGGGATCCGCGCTTCTTCTCGCTGCCGAACCTGCAAGGCCTGGTCACGACGAGCGGCGCCGGTCGCGAAATCGACATGCTGAACAACAATCTCAAGGTGCCCTACTCCGACCAGGCCAGCCTCGGCATGCGCAACAAGGTCGGCAACTGGAACACGAGCGTCGTGCTGTCGCGCATCGTCAGCAAGGATGGTTTCGCGTTCACGCTCGGCAACCGTCAACCCGACGGATCCTTCTGGCTGCCTGGCAACGGCGGACAGCCCTGGGGATTTGGAATTCCCGGCTACGGTTCTTTGATTCTCGGCAAGAACGGTATCGAGACGAAGAGCAATTCCCTGCTGCTCTCGCTCGAAAAGCCGTATACGAAGGAATCCGGCTGGGGCGTCTCGGTCGCCTACACCTACACGGACGCGCACGAGAATCGCAAGTCGGGCGAGCACTATTCGCTGGACGAGCCGGACATCTCCGACTATCCGTTCCTGCAATCGTCAGGCGTCTCCAAGCATCGCCTCGTCGTTGCCGGCAACATCGACGGACCCGGGGCCATGACGTACTCGGCCAAGCTGGTGCTGGCTACGCCCCAACCCATCTCCGATATCGCGAACTACGACAACACGACCCACGCCGTGCCCGTCGAGACTTCGGCACCGGGAGCGAGCTTCCTGTTCGGCGGACCGATTTTCGGAACGCGCGAGATCGACCTGGCCGTCAACAAGGACATCGATCTGACCGGCGGGCTGATGATGTACATCCGCGGCGATATCTTGAACGCGTTCAACTTCAAGAACTACTCGGACTACAACACGAACTGGGGTTCGAACGGCACCTTCCTCGGCAACGCCAAGTTCAACAAGGCCGGCAACATGTTCACGATTCCACGCACCGTCAAGCTCACGCTGGGCTTCAGGTTCTGACCTAGCACGCGTTTCATTTGCTCCACGCTCGGGAGCCGGCCATCCAGGAATTCTGGATGGCCGGACTTTTGACAGTCGATCCTTCCTTCACGTGTATCGCCTACAATCCAGCCAGTGTCTTTCCACTATCGAACTCCAGCCTCGCGACTGGCCATCTTCCTGCTTGCCCTGGCCGTGTTTGCGCTGGGCGCGTGCCATCGCGAAGAACCCGTCGTTCCGCGCGCTACCGTCACCCCGCTGCTGCGTCCTCCGCTGACGCCGCTGTTCGACGATATCGAGAAGCGCACCTTCGACTACTTCTGGGAAACCGCCGATCCCGAGAGCGGGCTGATCCCGGATCGCTATCCCTACACCGAACCTTTTTCCAGCGTCGCCGCGATCGGCTTCGGCCTCACCGCGTACGGCATCGGCGTCGAGCGCGGCTACATCAAGCGCGACGAGGCGGTGCAGCGCACGCTGCTGACGCTGCGCTATCTCGAAGGCCTGCCACAGGGCTCGCGCGCGGACGGCATGGCCGGCTATCGCGGCTTCTACTATCACTTCCTCAACATGCAGACCGGCGCGCGCTTCGCGGACTGGGTCGAATTGTCTTCGGTCGATACCGCGCTGCTGCTCGGCGGCGTGCTGTTTTCGCAGTCGTACTTCGACCAGGAAAATCCCGGCGAAACGGAGATCCGGCATCTCGCCGATACCATCTATCGCCGTGTCGAATGGCCGTGGATGCAGGCGCGCCCCCCACTGATCTCGATGGGCTGGTATCCGAAGCAGGGCTACATCCCGTACGACTGGGAGGGTTACAACGAGGGCATGCTGATCTACATCCTCGCGCTCGGCTCGCCGACGCAGGCGATCGGCAGCGATGCCTGGGCCGCCTGGACGAAGGGCTATCCGCGCGTCTGGGGCACGTTCCAGGAACAGGAATATCTCAGCTTCGCGCCCTCGCTCGGCCACCAGTATTCGCATGTCTGGGTCGACTTCCGCGGCATCCAGGACGCCTACATGCGCGCGCACGGCTTCGACTATTTCGAGAATAGCCGCCGCGCGGCCTACGCCCAGCGCGCCTACGCAATCTCCAATCCGATGGGATGGAAACTCTACGGCGAGAACGTCTGGGGCCTCACCGCCAGCGACGGCCCGCAGGGTGCCAACCTCGACTACGACGGCGGTCTGCGCGAGTTCCGCCATTACTCGGCGCGCGGCGCCGGCCTTGCCGATGCGTTCGACGACGGCACCATCGCGCCGACCGCCGCAGCGGCTTCGCTGCCATTCGCCCCGGAAATCGTGATCCCGGCCGTCGAGGAGATGCACAACCTCTACGGCAAGGAGATCTATTCCAAATACGGCTTCCTCGACGCATTCAACCCGAGCTTCACCTACGACGTGCCGTTGAAGACCGGCCAGATGATTCCGGGTTTCGGCTGGGTCGCCAGCGACTACATCGGCATCGACGAAGGCCCGATCATCACGATGATCGAGAACTACCGCAACGACTTCGTCTGGAACGTGATGAAGAAGAACCCGTACATCCGCAAGGGCCTGCAGCGCGCAGGCTTCACCGGTGGCTGGCTCGACGAAGCCGCCAAGGCGGAAGGCGCCACGGCGAAAGCGGTGCGATGAGCAGTCGATCTGCAGGTTTGACGCGGGAAGCGCGCGACGAACGTGCGGGCTGTTCACTCCCTCCGCCGCAAGCCTTGCGAACGTGGGGGTTCTCGCCCCCCGTCCGAACAGTGGGCGGGGACAACGATAAACCTCGTCACCCCCGCGGCTTTCAACAGCCGCAGGGCTGGTCAAGCGGGAATGCATTTTTATTTTTTGCCAACGGCATCAAGAGCAAGGTGGATTCCCGCGTTCGCGGGAGTGACGGTCATCGAGATTTTTCAAACTGCCCTTGGGGAAAAGAGCGACTGCGCGCTCTCGCCTTCCTGGCGATCAGCATCGCCTGGTTGCTGATGGCCGGCTGTGCGAAGACCGCACCCAGCACGACCATCATCAAATTCTGGGCGATCGGCCGCGAGGCCGAAGTGGTACCGACCCTGCTCGCCGATTTCGAGCGCGAGCACCCGGGCGTCCACGTGGAAGTGCAGGCGCTGCCGCTCACCGCAGCGCACGAAAAGCTCCTCACCGCCTTCGCCGGCGACGCGCTGCCGGACATCGGCCAGCTCGGCAATACCTGGCTGCCGGAACTTGCCACGCTGGGTGCGCTGGAGCCGCTGCAGGGTCGCGTCGATGCCTCCCCCGTGATCCGGCGCGACGATTATTTCGCCGGCATCTGGGATACCAACCTCATGGACGGGCAGTTGTACGGCGTGCCCTGGTACGTCGACACGCGCCTGGTGTTCTACCGCAAGGACCTGCTCGCCGCGGCCGGCTTCGACGCGCCGCCACGCGACTGGCAGGAATGGCAGCGCCAGCTCGCCGCGATCAAGCAGCAGGCCGGCCCGAACAAGTACGCAATTCTTTTGCCTCTCAACGAATTCGAGTCGCTGGTCAATTTCGCCGTGCAGCAGCCCGATCCGCTGCTGCGCGACGATGACACGCGCGGCAATTTCGAGAGCGCAGGATTCCGGCGCGCGTTCGCCTACTACGTGGACATGTTCCGCCAGAACTGGGCGCCGCGCATGAGCGACACGCAGATCTCCAATGTCTGGGACGAATTCGCCAACGGCTTCTACGCGTTCTACATCACCGGCCCGTGGAACGTCGGCGAGTTCAAGCGCCGCCTGCCCGCCCGTGTGCAGAACGACTGGGGCACGGCGCCGATCCCGGGGCCGAACGGCCCGGGCGCCGCGATCGGCGGCGGCAGCAGCCTCGTCATGTTCGAAAGCTCGCGGCACAAGCCCGAGGTCTGGCAGCTGATCGAATTTCTTTCCGCGCCGGCGCAGCAGGAACGCTTCCACGAACTCTGCGGCGACCTGCCGCCGAGGCGCAGCGCATGGGCATCGCCGGCGCTGTCCGGCGATCCCTATGCGAAGGCGTTCCGCGAACAGCTCGAACGCGTCGTGCAGCCGCCGAAGGTGCCCGAATGGGAGCGCATCGCGCAGCAGATCCGCCTCGCCGCGGAACGCGCGATTCGCGGCGGCGAACCCGCCGACCAGGTGCTGCGCGATCTCGATGCGCGCACCGATGCGATCCTGGAAAAGCGGCGCTGGCTGATCGCACAACGCAAGGCCGCGCCATGACCGAACGCCGTGCCGCCTGGCTGTTCGCCGCGCCCGCGCTGGTCGTGATCGGCGCGTTCTTCTTCGTTCCGGTGCTGGCGGCGTTCGCCCTGAGCCTGACCGATTTCGACTTGTATTCGCTCGCCGACCTGCACAACCTGCGCTTCGTCGGGCTCGGCAACTACATCGACATCCTGCACACGCCGTTGTTCTGGAAGTCCCTGCTCAACACGTTCTACTTCGTCGGCGTCGGCGTGCCGCTGTCGATCGCGGCCTCGCTCGGCGCCGCCCTGCTGCTCGATTCGAAGTTCGCACGCTTCAAGGGATTCTTCCGCACCGCGCTGTTCGCGCCCGTGGTCACCACCGTGGTCGCGGTCGCGGTGATCTGGCGCTACCTGCTGCACACGCGCTACGGCCTGATCAACTACGTGCTGGCGCACTTCGGCATCGCGCCGATCGACTGGCTCGGCGATCCGCACTGGTCGATGCCGGCGATCATCCTGTTCGCGGTGTGGAAGAACTTCGGCTACAACATGATCATCCTGCTCGCCGCGCTGCAGAGCATTCCTGCCGACCTCTACGAAGCCGCGCGCATCGACGGCGCGAACTTCGCGCAGCAGTTCCGCCACATCACACTACCGATGTTGCGCCCTGCCGTGCTGCTCGTTTCGATCATCACGGTGTCGGGCTATTTCCAGCTGTTCGCCGAGCCGTACGTGATGACGCGCGGCGATCCGCTGCAGAGCACGGTGAGCGTGCTCTACTTCATGTACGAGGAGGGCTTCACCTGGTGGAGCCTCGGCCGCGCCTCGGCGATCGCATTCCTGCTGTTCGCACTCATCCTCGGCGTGACCAGCGCGCTGCTTCGCCTCGGCCGGCGCGGAGGCCTCGCATGAAGAGCTCGCTCTGGCAGAAGGCGGTCGTCAACGGACTGCTGATCGGCGGCGCGTTCGTCACCCTGTTTCCGCTGCTGTGGATGCTCTCGGTATCGTTCATGCAGCGCGGCGAAGCGAGCACGTTTCCGCCACCGCTGCTGCCGGCGCACGCGACACTGGCGAACTACCACGAACTGTTCGAGCGCGCCGGCATGGGCCGCTTCCTGTTCAACAGCCTGCTGATCGCGAGCGCGACGACGGCGCTGTAGCTGCTGTTCAATCTCGCCGCCGGCTACGCCTTCGCGAAACTGCGCTTCGCCGGGCGCGAGCGCGTCTTCCAGGGCCTGCTCGGCGCGCTGGTGATTCCCGGCCAGGTCGCGATGATTCCGCTGTTCCTGCTGATGAAATGGCTCGGCCTGGTCAACAGCTACGGCGGCGTGATCGTGCCGGCGCTGGCTGGCGTGTTCGGCATCTTCCTGGTGCGCCAGTACGCGCGCTCGATTCCCGACGACCTGCTCGAAGCCGCGCGCATCGACGGCGCCGGCGAACTGCGCATCTTCGCGACGATCGTGCTGCCGCTGCTCAAGCCGATCGTGGTGACGCTGGCGATCTTCACCTTCCTCGCCAGCTGGAACGATTTCATGTGGCCGCTGATCGTGCTGAGCGACCAGGCCTGGCAGACGGCGCCGGTCGCGTTGGCCGGACTCTCGCGCGAACACGTGCAGGACAACGAACTGATGATGGCCGGCTCGGTCGTCACCATCATTCCGGTGCTGCTGCTGTTCCTCGTGCTGCAGCGGCACTACATCCAGGGCCTGCTGCTGGGGAGCGTGAAGGGGTGACGGCCTCTGCCGGCGGCCGTCAACCGAACCCCTCTCCTTCAACTTCGTTGCGGGCAGCGGGTCGCATGAAGCAGCGGCGGCCGCCAACGAAGTTCATGGCCGCAGTTCGCCGCTTTTTCCCGCACTCGCCCGGGACACTTGCAACGGTTGGACTCCGATGACTGCCTGCCCCCTCACGTCAACCTTCTCTGCCAACGATGCAGCCATCGAGGGAGAGCGAGTCGGGCAGATGCCGCTGCTGCCTGTTCGTCGGACGGCCACCTGGGTATTCGCCATCGGCTTCGCGGCCATCTGCTCATTTGCGGCGACAGCGGCATCGGCCGCCAGCGCCGTCTCCACGATGGCTCCCCGAGCGCTCGCCTCAGCGACCTCACCGCACCTGCTCGACGACTTCGCCGACGTCTCCGCCTGGCACGCCGCAACATCCGATCAAGTCACCGCCGCGGTGCGCGGCGAAAAGGACGGCGACGGCCACGCCCTCTGCCTCGACTTCGATTTCCACGGCGTCTCCGGCTATGCCGCAATGCGCCGCACCTTGTCGATCGACTATCCAGCCAACTACGCCTTCTCATTCCGCGTGCGCGGCGACGGTCCGGATAACGCGTTGCAGTTCAAGCTCGGCGATGCGAGCGGCGACAACGTGTGGTGGGTCAACCGACCGGATTTCACATTCCCGCGCGAATGGACGGCGCAGCGCTACCGCAAACGCCAGGTCGATTTTGCCTGGGGCCCGACCACCGACAAGGTGCTGCGTCACAGCGACAGCATCGAGTTCACCGTTTATGCCGGCAAGGGTGGCCGCGGCTCGGCCTGCTTCGACCAGCTCGGCCTGGAAGAACTTCCGCTGCCACCGGCAAGTTGGCCGCGGCCGATCGCGCAGGCGTCGTCCGAACGGCGCGATGCGCCGGCTGCGCGCGCCGTCGATGGCGACGCGGCGACGGCCTGGCGCAGCAAGGGCGGCGGCGAGCAAAGCCTGACGCTCGATCTCGGCGCCGAACGCGAATTCGGTGGACTCGTGCTGCATTGGACCGAGGGCGCGTTCGCGGCGCGCTACGACGTCGCGCTTTCCGACGACGGCAAGACCTGGCGCAGCGTGCGCCGCGTCGACGAAGGCAACGGCGATGTCGATCCACTCTATCTGCCGGAATCGGAAGCACGCTACGTCCGGTTCGACTTGCATGCCGGCCCGATGAAGACGTATGCGCTGGCCGAGATCGACATCAAGAATCTCGCGTTCGGCGCCTCGGCGAATTCGTTCTTTTCGGAACTGGCCAAGGCCGCGCCGCGCGGCCGCTATCCGCGCGGCTTCTACGACGAGCAGACCTACTGGACCGTGGTCGGCATCGACGGCGGCCACGAGACGGGATTGTTCTCCGAGGACGGCGCGCTCGAAGTCGCGCGCGGCGGTTTCTCGCTCGAGCCCTTCCTCGTCGACGAGCACTCGAATCTGCTCAGCTGGGCCGACGGCGCGACGACCCAGTCGCTGCTCGAAGGCTACCTGCCGATTCCCTCCGTCAGGCGCCGGCAGAACGGACTCGATCTCGACATCGAAGTCTTCGCGGCGGGCTCGCCCGACACGAGCAGCCTGTACGCGCTCTACACGGTGACGAATACGTCGGCTGCGCCGCGCAAGCTCACCCTGGCGCTCGCGCTGCGGCCGTTCCAGGTCAATCCGTCGGTGCAGTTCCTGAGCACGCCCGGCGGCGTCAGCCCGATCCATGATCTGTCGTTCGACACCGGCGCGGACCGCCAGGACCGCGTTCTCGTCGATGGCAAACCGCGCGTTTTTCCCTTCGGCGCGTTCGGC
>DASWPR010000375.1:0-2219 GCA_036398455.1 Dokdonella sp. | reverse complement strand
ATCATTCCTACGTGCAGGAGCTCATCGACCAGGGCGCGATCACGAGCGAGCAGGCGCGCAGCCATCCGCACCGCAACGTCGTCACGCAGGCGCTCGGCGTGACCGATCCGCAGTCGCTGCGCGTCGAAAGCGTGCGCGGCGAACTGAAGGCCGGCATGCAGCTGCTGCTGTGCAGCGACGGACTGACCGAAGACGTCAACGACAAGACGATCGCGTCGATCGTCGGCCGCCAGGATCTCAGCGCGCAGGAATGCGTCGACCATCTGATCCTCGCCGCGCTCGACGGCGGCGGCTCGGACAACGTGACCGTCATCCTCGTACGCGCGCACTAGGTGTGATGTTTCAAGAGGTTGTTCTCTCCTGAGGAAGCCGGGAAGCTGTTGTCGCCAAACGACAGATTCCCCCCAGGAGAGAACAACCCATGCATAAGAATGCGCGACTGACGCCGAAGGGTCGAGAGGCACTGATCCGGCGACTTGCGGCGGGCGAGCGAGTTGCGGAGGTGGCGCAGGCGATGAGCGTGTCGCAGACGACGGTACGCAAATGGCGAGCGCGAGCGGCCGCCGGCGAGGGATTGGCCGATCGCAGCAGCCGTCCGCACCGGCGTCCGAAGGCGACCTGCGAGACCGCCGTGGCGATGATCGAACGCCTGCGTCGCGAACTGCGCACGGGACGATCGATCGCGCAGACGGTGAAGGTGTCCATGGCGACGGTCTCGCGTGTGCTGCGTCGGGCGGGCCTGAGCCGTTGGCGGGATCTCGAGCCGCTGCCGGTCCGGCCACGCTATCAGCGCGCCGCGCCGGGCGAGCTGATTCACATCGATACGAAGAAGCTCGGCCGCATCGGCGAGCCGGGGCACCGTGTAACGGGGCAGCGCGCGCATCGAACCCGCGGCATCGGGTGGGAGTTCGTGCACGTGGCGATCGACGACCACGCCCGCTTGGGCTTGGCTGCGCTGGCTGACGATGAACGCCAGGACACCGCCGTCCAGTTCCTGCACCGGATCGTCGAGCGGTACCGTGCCCTGGGTATCCGCGTCGAACGCGTCATGACCGACAATGGAGCTGCCTATCTCTCACGCGCCTGGCGGCACGCCTGCACACAGCTCGGCATCAAGCACCTGCGGACTAAGCCTTACACGCCGCAGACGAACGGCAAGGCCGAGCGCTTCATCCAGAGCGCGTTGCGCGAGTGGGCGTATGCGGCGACGTATCAAACCTCAGCCCATCGCCTCGCCGCCCTGGACGACTGGCTCCACCATTACAACTGCCATCGCCCTCACACCGCGCTCAACGGGCTGCCGCCCATCAGCCGGCTGCCTTCGGGGCGAAACAACGTATTGAAGCTCCACAGCTAGCGCGGCGTCGGCAACGCGGCTTCCGGCCGCGTCCGGGGCCGCGCGGCGCCTGTGCGGCGCGCAGGCATTTCCCGAAGATCGATTGCACGCGCGACCAGGCGCCGTACGGCGCCTGCGCGGAATGCGCGGTGTATCGTTCTCGACGGCCGCTCGCCGGCGCGCAACCGGTCTCAGAGGTAGCTGAGCCAGCGGCGGTCGCGATGCGCCTGCTTGTACGCGGCATAGCGCCGGCACAGCGGATACAGCACGACGATCAGCACGGCCCAGACGAGGTAGGTGCGCAGCAGGCTCGGCGCGTAGCCCGGCGGCAGCGTCGCGTTCCAGAAGTCGCCGAGCGTCGTCGTTCCGAACGCAAACCAGGTCCAGGCGAGCGCGGCGAGATGGATCAGCGGCAGGTGCAGCATGTAGTAGAAGAACGGCACGCGGCCGAATACGGCGACGCGCCCGGCCCAGGCGCCGCGCCAGCGCTCGAGCAGCGGCAGCGAGAGCAGCGCCGGGCCGAGCGTCATCAGCAGGTATGCGAGCGACGGCGGGTACTTCGTCGCGTTCAGCACGCCGAGCGCGGAAAACGCTAGGCCGCGTTCGCTCGGCGCCCACGGGTGCGGATCGCCGTAGACGTTGCCGAGGCGCAGCGCGAGGAACGCCGCGATCAGCAGCAGGCCGAGCCCGGCCGTCGCGCGGTGGCGCCGCTCCGGCGGCAGCTCGAGCACGCCGCCGAAGCCGTAGCCGAGCGCCATGACACCGATCCACGGCACCAGCGGATAGCCGACCGCGACGAAAAAATGCGGCCAGACCTGCTCGAAGCGGAACTCGTGCACGATCGCCCAGAGCAGGCCGTACGCGCCGAAGTCGGCCGCGTGGA
>DASWPR010000374.1:0-2782 GCA_036398455.1 Dokdonella sp. | reverse complement strand
GCATCGCGGTGTCGCGGACCATGCTGTCGGAGAGCTTCTGGCGCAGTTCGGCGACGACTTCGGCGGCGGCCTTGGGCGCTTCCGAGGCCGCTTGCACGAGTTGACCGATCTCGGCGATGGTGCTGCTGGCGTGCGCCTGGGTCTGAGCCGAAATATCGCGTGCGGTTTGCGCCAGCGTCTCGCAGATTTCCTGCTGACGGCTCGCCGTGCGCGCGCCCGCCTGCTCCCACTCCTTGCTCAACGTCGCGGCCATCGCGCCGAGCGCTTCGGTCCATGCTGCGAGCCGCTGTTCGTCCTTCGAGGCCAACGCGGTCTGCAAGTCCGCATGCGACTGTCCCACGCCGCGCAGCAAAGACGCCGCGTGCTGCTCGAAGGTCGCGGCAGCCGCCGCCAAGGCTTGCTGGTTGCTCGCCGCAAGCTTCTCGCCGACGCTTTGCTGGCGCGACAGCGCCTCGTTCCAGGCCTGCGATACGCCACCCGCCGCGCTTTCCAGCCGTGCGGCGACGCCGTCCAGCAAACCGGCCGAACGTTGTTCGAAAGTGCCGGTGAAACGATCCAGCGACGCGCGCAGGTGCTGCGCCAGTTCCTCGCTCGAACGCCGATGTTCCGCCAGCGCCTTGTTCCAGATGTCCGCCACGGTCGTGGTGCTCGCCTCGAAGCCGCTCGACAGTCCGTCCAGTTGCCGCTGCACGGCTTGCGTGACGGTGTCGTGCAATGCGGCGGTTTCGCGCGCGAGGCCGGCCATCGTGGCTTGCATGACCGGCTGCAATGCCGCGCCGGCAGCGCGCGTGCTGTCGGCCACGCTCGTCTTCAACGACTGCTCGACCGAACTGGCGAGGCGCGTGTAGGCGGCCTCGGCTCTGCCGTGAAAAGCCTCCTGACTGGCGATCTGCCGCTCGTTCAACGCGAGGCTCTGCTGCTCGATGGCCGCCATCATCGTCTGCAACCGGTCGACCAGCGTGGGCATCACCTCGGTCTGACGCTGCAGCAGCCTGAAGGCCTCTTCGCGCTGATGCGTCTGCGAGTAGATGCGCAAGCTCGTCGCGATCTTCACGTCGAGCATTTGCGCCGTCAGCAGACGCTCGCGCCGGCATAGCGCGGACAACAGGCCCAGCATGGCGGAACTCGCCACGCCCGCAATCGAGGTGCCGAACGCAAAGCCCAGGCCCTTGACCGGCGCGGCCAGCGAGGCGCGGATCGCCTGCAGGTCGGTCGCGCTTTCCAGCGCCATGCCGGTGCCGCGCAAGGTCGCCACCATGCCGAGCAGCGTGCCCAGCATGCCCAGCAATACCAGCAGGCCGACGAGGTAAGGCGTCAGCGCCGGCCCCGGCAAGGCCACGCGCTCGCCCTCCACGCGCAGGCGCACCGCGTTGCGCAGGCTGGGATGCAAAGAATCGAGCCACGCGCCGAGAGCCGGCGGCGGCGCGGACAGCCCCGCGACGGCGCGCGTCAACGTGCCGGTGGCCTCGCGGTAGCGATGTAATTCGAGCGCGCCCGCCAGGTAGCAAACGCCGATCAATAAGGTGACGGCCAGCGCCAGCGGGTTCGAACCAAGGTAGCCGGCGGCGATCCAGCACACAGCGGCCAGACCTGCCAGAAACACAACGAGATCAATACGATATCTGGACATAGTGTCCCAGTTAGCTGGCGCGAAGGGCGGCGAGCAACCCTTCGACCGGTTGTAAACGAATCTCCAGTTCGGCAAGCAACACGCTCTGCATATCCTTGCGGAACAGGTTCAGCCATGCGCCGGGCGTGGGCGCCGCTGCGTCGCTTGTGGCGTCGGCATCGGCATCGGCGTCGCCTGCGGCCTCGGCAGCGGCCAGCGCCGCCTGTTCAGCGGCGCGCAAGCGCTCGAAGTGCCCGGCGAGCAGCGCGGGCACGCCGGCCAGCAGACTGCGCTCGCGCTCGCTCAGCGCGCGCTCCATCACCGCGTCCACCACCGCGAGCCGCGCCATGTTGGGCGTTCTGGCCGCCAGCATGGCGCGCAGGCGGCCGCGCAGATTGCCGATGCCCGTTTCCATCGACTGCTGGATGGCGAGGTAGCGCTGCCGAAAAACGGCGTAGTCGGCTGCCGGCTCCGTGGGCACACTCTGCGAGGACGGGTGCACGGAGCCGTGCCGCCTCGCGGCAGCGAACACGCTATCGCCCGTGATGGCTTTCGCCAGCGAGCTGCGCGCGCGGACGTAATCCGCCTCTTCGGCGCTGCCGAAGGCTCGCGCGCCAGCGGCGACGGCGGGCGGATTGCCGTTCAGCGCCGAGGACAGCGCAATGGCGTCGGTCCAGCCGAGCCATTGGCTGAGCCGGTCCGAGAGCGATTGCCGGGATTCGGGAACATCGACATCCGCCAGGCGCGCCAGTAAGCGAATGAGCGCCGGGCCGCTGAGCGCGGTGCGCTGGGGGGCTTGCAACATACCACCGGAGACAAAAAGTCAGCAGTTTACACGCTGACGGGACCGCGGCGGTCGCCGCCCGCTGCGCGGGCCGCGCGCGAGGTGCGTTTCAACGTCGCGGATGCCCCGCCAGGCGGCCCTTCCAGCCCGATGCTCCGACCGGTTGCGCAATCATTGTTGGAGCGACACGCCTTCGCTCGTCAGAAGGTGCTCGCGCATCCATTGCTCCATGCTGCACACGGCCAGGCCGCGCTGCGCGTTGAACGTGCGATCCACGCTCCATGACACGCCCGCGCCTTCGGCGAACACCACGCGGTACTTTCTGAGCGAACTGTCGGGCTCACCGGCCAGTTCGGTTTTCAATCGCGGCACGCTCCATTCGGCGCGGC
>DASWPR010000373.1:0-4150 GCA_036398455.1 Dokdonella sp. | reverse complement strand
GGACCTCAGGCGCGCGCGGGCGCGGCGATGCACTTCAATTCGATCGCGATCGGGGTCGGCAGCGCGGTGATGCCGAGCGTCGTGCGGCACGGTGCGGTCGCAGGATCGGGAAAATACTCGGCGTAGACGCGGTTGTAGGCGGCGAAGTCGCGCGCCATGTCGGTCAGGAAGACGGTCACGTCGACCAGGTCCTGCCAGCGCGCACCGCTGGCTTCGAGCACCGCGCGCACGTTGGCGAACACCTGGCGGCACTGCGCTTCGATGTCGTAGCCGGCGAGCGTGCCGTCGGCAGCATAGACATTGCCCGGAATCGCATTCGAACCCGGCGTGCGCGGGCCGACGCCGGAGAGGAACAGCAGTTCGCCGACGCGGCGCGCGTGCGGATAGGCGCCGACCGGAGCAGGCGCGGCCTCGGTGTGGATCGACAGTTTCGTGGATTCGGTGAGCGTCACGGGCGGTAGGGGATAGCGAAGCCGGGGCTGCCAGTTTGGCAGCACACTAGCGCCGGTGGGAACCGTCGGCCTGGGCGTGCCCGTCCTTGGCCGGCGCGACGGCGGCGGGCGCCACGCCGGGCGCGTTCTCGTCGATCGTGACGTCCTGGCTGGAGACGGTGCGGTTGGAGTCGTTCGTCGCAGTCAGCCGGTAGCGGCCGGGACGCAGATAGAGGTCGCCATGCGCATCGCCGCGACCATTGACCAGACGGCCATCGAGTCCGGCGTTGGATTCGACCAGGGTCAGCACGAGGCGATCGGCCGGGATCGCGTCGGCGCCTTCGTTCGCGTAGCGCGCCTCGATCAGGCACGGGAAATCGCCCTGGCAGAGGCTGCCGTTGACGTAGTACGGCTTGCGCAGCCCGCCGAGATCGAGCCAGGTCGGGCGGTCGTCGCGCACCTGGTCCGGCGGAAACACCACGCTGACGTCGTAGGCCTTCGGCTTCAGCGTCCACGGCTGGCCGTCCTTGTCCTCGAACACGATCGGCGCGGCCGGGTGCAGGCTTTCGATCACCGCCGTGTAGAACGGATGATTCTCGGTGCCGCGCGGGTGGTCGATCAGCATGGTCTGCTCGACCGTCAGCGGATCGATGTCGGCGAGGCGGCGGAAATGCTGCGCCATGCTCTTGCCGCCGAGATAGCGCCCGTTCTCCTGGATGTGCGCATACCCCGCATTGACCACCAGGCGCGCAGCCGGATCGATCTTGAACACGCGCTCGTACAGATTCTTCGCCTGGTCGTATTCGCGCACGTCGCCATTGCCTTCCTTTTCCGATTCGTACGCGACGACCTTGAAGCCGAGCTTGATCGCCGTGCGCACCATCTCGGCGGAAATCGGCTCCAGCGTGTAGAAGCCGCTCTTGTCGATCGCATAGCCGCGCTTCTGCAGGTCGGCGTCGCTCTGGTACAGGGTCTCCGCGGCGAAATAGGTGTAGCCCTCGGCGCGCAGGCGCGACAGCAGCTGCACGGTCAGCGAACGCGTCAGCGGAACGTTGTGCGCTTCGTTGAAGAACACCGCCTTGCGATCCCTGGCGAGTTCGGCGATGGCATCGAGCGCCGGCTTCGCGCTGTAGCCGCCGCCGAGCGGCGAGGCGGCGTCGTCTTTGGCTGCCAGCTGGCGGATCGAATAGGAGCCGTGTGCGCCGATGTAATCGCCGACGAAGCTCTGGTACCACGACAGGTACTGACCGAAGACGATGCGGAACGCTTCGTTCTTGTCGCCGCGATAGGCATCGCGCATCGCCTTGTACTGGGCGAGCAGTCCGTTGCGCTTGAGTGCGTCGGCGTAGATGCGTTCCGATGTCTCGAAGGCGACCTTCTGCTGCTGCTGCCACTGGTAGGGCGTCAGCGGTTCCGGCGTCTGCGTCTGTGCATGCGCGCCGACGGCAAGGCAGGAAAGCAGGGCGATCGAAGCGAGGCGCATCGGATTCCTCCAGCAGGCGTCGGCCGGCTTGTTCGCTATGGACGGATTGGCGCTGTGAATCGTCGCCGCCCGGCCGCTCATTCGCGCTCGTTCAGATGGACGCGCGCGAGCGCGGCCGCCGCGGATTTTTCCGTGTCCGCCGCCGCATCGACATGCATGCCGAGATCACGCACCCGCCCGTTGCGCAGGCTGTAGATCCAGCCGTGCACGCTGACCGCCTGTCCGCGGTCCCAGGCATCCTGCACGACAGTGGTCAGGCATACGTTGACGGCCTGCTCGATGACGTTCAGTTCGCAGAGTCTGGCATGGCGCAGCTGCGGATCGGCCACGCGATCCAACGGCTCGGCGTACTTGTGCCTCACGTCGGCGACATGGCGCAGCCAGTTGTCGACCAGGCCGAGCCGGCGTTCCTCGAGCACCGCCTGCAGGCCGCCGCAGCCGTAGTGGCCGACCACCAGGATGTGTTCGACCTTGAGCACGTCGACCGCGAACTGGATCGCGCTGATGCAGTTGAGGTCGGTATGCACCACGACATTGGCGACGTTGCGGTGGACGAACACTTCGCCCGGGTCCATGCCGATGATCTGGTTTGCCGGCACGCGCGAATCCGAGCAGCCGATCCACAGGTATTTCGGCGCCTGCTGTTCCGACAGCCGTTTGAAGAACTGCGGATCGGCCGCGCGCTGCGCCTCGGCCCACAGTCGGTTGCGTTCGAGCAGATCGTCGAGATCGGGCATGATGTCCTCAGCCTAGCAGCACGCACACATTCTTCGCTTCGGTGAAGAAGCGCAATGCCTCGACGCCGCCTTCGCGGCCGACGCCGGAATTCTTCACGCCGCCGAACGGCGTGCGCAGGTCGCGCAGCAGCCAGCAGTTGATCCAGACGATGCCGAACTCGAGCTTCGCGGCGACGCGATGCGCGCGATCGAGGTTCGAACTCCACAGCGAAGCGGCGAGGCCGTAGCCGGTGCCGTTGGCGATGGCGAGGGCTTCGTCCTCGCCATCGAACGGAATCAGGGTGACGACCGGGCCGAAGATTTCCTCCTGGTTCGTCGCCGCCTCGTTCGGCAGGCCTTCGATCACCGTCGGCGCGACGAACCAGCCGTCGGCACAGCGGCCTTCGAGGTGCACCGCGTCGCCGCCGGCGAGGACGCGGCCGCCTTCGGCGCGTGCGCGCTCGATGCAGCCGGTCACCTTGTCGAAATGCGCGCGCGATACCAGCGCACCGAGATCGCTCGCCGCATCTTCAGGGTCGCCGACGCGCAGCGCACGCACCTTGGCGAGGTAGCGCTGCCTGAAGGTGTCGTAGATCGAGCGCTCGACCAGCAGGCGCGATCCGCACAGGCAGATTTCGCCCTGGTTGGCGAAACCGGAGCGCACGATGGTGTCGAGATTGGCTTCCGAAAGATCGGCATCGGCGAACACGATCGCCGGATTCTTGCCGCCCAGTTCGAGCGACAATTTCTTGAACTTCGGCGCCGCCGCGGCCGCGATCGCCGCGCCGGTCCTGGTGCTGCCGGTGAACGAGATCGCCTTGACCTGCGCGTGCTCGACCAGCGCCTGGCCGACACCGGGACCGCTGCCCTGCACGATATTGAACACGCCTGGCGGAAAGCCGGCCTCGATGCTCAGTTCGCCGAGCCGCGCCGCGGTGCACGGCGTGATTTCCGACGGCTTGGCGACCACCGCATTGCCCGCCGCGAGTGCCGGGGCGATCTTCCAGGTGAACAGGTACAGCGGCAGGTTCCACGGCGAGATGCAGGCGACCACGCCGAGCGGCTGGCGCAGGGTGTAGTTCAAGGTGCGTGCGTCGGTCGCATGCGATTCGCCGGCCCACTGCGTGATCGCGGCCGCGAAGAAACGCAGGTTGGCGACTGCGCGTGGAATATCGAGTTCGCGCGCGAGCTTCACCGGTTTGCCGGAATCGCGCGATTCCAGTTCGGCCAGCGGTTCCAGGTCGCGCTCGACGAGGTCGGCGAGGCGGTTCAGCAGGCGCGCGCGGGCTTCGGCCGGCGTCGCCGCCCAGGCCGCTGCGGCACGCTGCGCCGCAGCCACCGCGGCATCGACGTCCGCCGCGGTGGAATCCGGACAGCGTGCGAACACACGGCCGACGGCCGGCTCGCATACCTCGAGGTAATGTCCCGCCAGCGGTGCGCAGGCGCGTCCGTCGATGAGATTGGACAGCAGGATCGGATCGCTCATGCGCGAAGCTTAGCGGCTTCGGCGTTCGCCGAGG
>DASWPR010000372.1:0-21036 GCA_036398455.1 Dokdonella sp. | reverse complement strand
GAGCAGCCCCGGCACCTCGACGAATGGCGTCGCGATGTCCGGTCCGTTGCGTACCCACGCCGGTGCCGGCGCGCTGTCGCCGAAGCCGCGCGAGTGCGACGCGAGATAGGCGTGCAAAGTCCCCTCGCCGCCCGCCAGGTTCGCCGGGTTGGTGCAGGCACGCTGCAGGGTCGGATCGGCCGGCGGTTCCAGGATCGAGTCCGCGCCGGGCGGGCTGCTCGCGCGGAACGCGTCGTAGCTGATCACGCAGCCGGTCTGCGCCGGCGAGCGGCACAGCGCGATCGTCTTGAAGGTGCCGCCGACGTCGCGTCCCTTCGGCACTTCGATGTCGGCGCCGGCGATGATCGCCGACACGAGCTGCTTCTGCAGCGGCGTGCCGTCGAATTTTTCCAGCAGCAGCCGGGTCAGCATGCCGGCACCCTGGCTGTGCCCGACCAGCACGACGCCGCGGCCGTGATTGTCGTGCTGCAGGTAGTACGTCCATGCGTCGATGACGTCGCCGTAGGCCAGCGCGTGATCGCCCGCGCCTTCGCCGGCGATGGCCTTGCGCAACTGCATGACCGTCATCTGCCGGTACAGCGGCGCGAACGGCCGGCATACCGCGGCGAACCGCGCGAACTGCTGGCGCACGACGCCGCGCTCTTCGTCGCCGGGCTGCATGTCGCTGTTCGGGCTTTGATCGCGCGAAACGGTCGGATACAGATAGAAGCAGTCGATCGGCGCGTCGGCGTCGGCATGAAACACCGTGCGCGTGAGCGTTGCGTCCGCTGCGACGATCGTCGTGCTCAAGTCGACTGCGCAGGCATCGTCGCGGCCGGGCCGGCACAGCCAGTTTTCGGCCTTCGCATAGTCGTTGCGCACGTTCACAGGCGCGAGCGCCTGGGCCTGCGCGTCGATGCCGCAGAGAAGACAGAGCGCAAGCAGGACGGCAACCGCCGACGGGCAGCACTTCGACGCAGGAGCGAACGGCATCAGCGCTTTCCGGCAGTTCCGATGCGCCCGATCGTAGCGTCCTTTTCCTGCCAGATCGCATTCATCCATTGCTGGAAGCGCTCGCGAAAAGCGGCATCGTTCTGGTAGTCGCCGCCGGCCAATTCCGTTGGGATCGCGCGTTCGCGCACGACGATATGCACATCGCCGACGCGATCGGCGAACAGGTCGCCGAAGCTCGGCCGTCCGTTCGGGTAGACCAGGGTCACGTCGAGGATCGCGTGCAGCGCGTCGCCCATCGCATCCAGCACGAAGGCGACACCTCCCGCTTTCGGACGCAGCAGGAAGCGATACGGCGACTGCTGCGCCGCGTGCTTGGCATCGGTGTAGCGCGTGCCCTCGACGAAGTTCATCACGGCGACCGGGATCGTGCGGAACTTCTCGCAGGCGCGCCGGGTGGCTTCGATATCGCGTCCGGCCAGCTCGGGCCTGCGCGCAATCGTCTCGCGCGAGTAGCGCCGCATGAACGGAAAATCGAGCGCCCACCAGGCCAGTCCCATCACTGGAATCCAGAACAGCTGGCTCTTCAGGAAGAAGCGCAACAAGGGAATGCGCCGGTTGAACAGTTTCTGCAGTACGGGAATATCGACCCAGCTCTGGTGGTTGGCCAGCACCAGATAGTGGCCGTCCTGGCGCAGGGTCGCGCCTGGTTCGAGTTCGACGATGAAGCGGGTCCGCGTGAAGCGGTCGATCATCCAGCTGTTGGCGCCGATCCAGCTCTCGGCGATCGAGGCGAGCCAGCGGCCGCAGGCGCGCCGCAGCGCCGGCACGGGCACGGCCGCCTTGACGATCGCCAGCGCGAACAGCGGCGTCACGTGCAGCAGCGTGCTGGCGCAGATCAGCACGACGGCGAACGGAATTCGCAACCAGGGCGGCATGCGGCAACCTTCGGAAAAGCGGGCAGCCTAGCCTGCGCCGGCGCCGCTGGCGAGCGCTCGAAAAAGCGCCGCAGGAGCGAACTCCGTCACGCTTGTCATATTTACGTCACCGATCCGTCGCACATTGGGGGTTTGACCCAGCCGGTGCCGGCGCGACATGTCTTCCGAAATCAGGCTGATGCCGCTGCATGACCGCCACCTGCCGCAGCCTTGCGCGGCGGACCTGTGCACGCCCTCGCCATCGGTCAGGTCCGAGGACACCAATGCGATGGTGCTGGACCTGTTCGGCCGCCATCCCGACCTCGCCAACCTGCCGGTGCTGGCCGGCCAGCGTCCGATCGGCATGATCAAGCGCCACGTGTTCCTGTCGGAACTGGCCAAGCCGTTCCACAAGGAGGTGTACGAGCGCAAGAGCTGCGTCTCCTTCATGGACCGCGAGCCGCTGATCGTCGATGCGAAGGCGACGGTGGAGGAAATCTCGTTCGCGATCGTCGAGTCCGGCGGCAAGGCGCTCACCGACGGCTTCCTGATCGTGCAGGATGGGCGCTTCATCGGCGTCGGCTCCGGTCTCGATCTGATGCGCCTGGTCGCCCACCAGCAGGCCGAGAAGAATCGCCAGATCATGCAGAGCATCGACTACGCCAGCGTGATCCAGCGGGCGATGCTGCGGCCCTCGCACGAAGCCCTGTTCGCGACGCTCGCCGACGCCGGCCTCGCGTGGCAGCCGCGCGACGTCATCGGCGGCGACTTCTATCACTTCGCGACCTACCCCGACGGCTGGTTCCTCGCCCTGGCCGACTGCACCGGCCACGGCGTGCCCGGCGCGTTCATGACCCTGATCTCCTCGTCCTGGCTGGCACGCACGCTCGAACGCATCGGGCCGCGCGATCCTGCGCTGCTGTTCGCCGAGCTCAACCGCAGCGTGAAGACCTCGCTCGCGCAGACCGAGACGCGCGAGGGCTTCGACGGATCGGACGACGGCCTCGATGCGCTCGCGTTGTGGTTCGACCGCGGCGACTCCACCCTGACCTTCGCCAGCGCGCGCACGTCGCTGCACGTGCTGCCGGCAGGCGCCGCCGAGGTGCAGACCCTCGAAGGCGATCGCATGGGGCTCGGCTACGTGGATACGCCGATGGCGCATGCCTGGGCCAACCGCCGCATCCTCCTCGAAGCGGGTACGATCGTCTGCGCGACCACCGACGGCATGGTCGACCAGATCGGCGGCGCCAAGCACATCGCGTTCGGCAAACGCCGCGTGCGCGAAGCGATGCTGCAGGCGCGCGCGCTGCCGATGCGCCAGTTCGCCGCGGCACTGCTCGACAGGCATGCCGACTACCAGGCCGGACACAGCCGCCGCGACGATCTCACCCTGTTCTGCTTCCGCACCCAGCCGACGACGATGCAATGAACTACGCCGAATACCAGGACTTCAGCGCCGCAGTGGCCAAGCGCCACGTCGTCTTCTACTACTTCGGCTACTTCTCGCAGAACATCGTGTCGGCGATGGCCGAGGCGGTGCGCCTGCATCTGGAACGCGCCGAACCGGTCGCCTCCACGCGGCGCAAACTATTTTCTTGCTTTGTGGAAATGGCGCAGAACATCACGCACTATTCGGCGCGCGCGCTGGGCGCGGCGGAGCAGAGCGAAAGCCAGCTGCGCCAGGGCTCGGTATGCATCGGCACGGAGAACGATCACTACTACCTGCTGTGCGCCAATCCGGTCGCCGCGGAAAACGTCGACGCGCTGCGCGAGAAACTGGAGCCGCTGCGCACGATGACCCTGGACGACATCAAGCGCGCGTATCGTGAAATGCTGCGCGCCGAATCCCCCGAAGGCAGCAAGGGCGCCGGACTCGGCTTCCTCACCGTGGCACGCGATGCGAGCGGACCGCTGGAATTCGAGTTCGTACCCGGAGCGACCCCGGACACCGTCACGTTCTACGTCAAAGCGACCATCTGATCCGATGAACACCGAATCCAGCAACGACTTGTTCATTGCCGCCAGCAGCAGCTCGCCCGAAGTGGATTTCCGCTTCAGTGCACGCGCGCTGTCCCTCAAGGGCGAGTCCTACCCGGAGAACGCCGCTGCGTTCTACGGCGACATCATCACGCGCACGCGCGCCTGGCTGGCCGCGCTGGACGCGCAGCAGAGCGTCACCGTCGACATCGCCCTGACCTACTTCAACAGCTCCAGCACGAAGATGCTGTTCAGTCTGTTCGATGCGCTCAACGAAGCGGCCGAAGGCGGTACGACGATCGTGCTGAACTGGCGCCACGACGTCGACGACGACACGATCCAGGAATTCGGCGCCGAGCTGCACGACGAATTCTCCGCGCTCGATTTCCACGACATCGCCGTCGACGGCTGATTGCCGCGCCGATGGCGGACTTCGATCTCTTCCAGGCAGAAGAAGCCGCGCTGGCGACCGCGCTCGGCGTGCACGGGCGTGCCGACGCGAACAGCGAGGCCTACCGCGCCGCACTCGGCGAACTGATCGTGCGCTACCAGCGCCTGATGCGCGAGACGCGCCGCCTGATCCGCCACGGCGACCGCCAGGAACGCGAGCTCAATGAACTCAACGCGCGCCTGCAGAAACTGGCCGAGCAGCTCGACTACAAGGCCCGCCACGACCCGCTGACCGGCGAACTCAACCGCGCCGCGGTGATCGAACTGGCGACCCAGCACCTGCAGCACACGGCGCTGGCGCTGGTCGTGCTGGACATCGATCATTTCAAGCAGATCAACGATGGCTTCGGCCACCCGGCCGGCGACGCCGTGCTGATCGAACTGGTGCGGCGCCTGCGCAGCGCACTCGGCAGCGGCGGCGAACTCGGTCGCGTCGGCGGCGAGGAATTCACCGTCGTGCTGCCGGACGCCGACCTCGACGCCGCCGCCGTGGTCGCCGAAACGATGCGCCGCGCCGTCGCCGACCGTCCGTTCGCTGCGGTGCCGGATCGCCGCGTCAGCGCCAGTTTCGGCGTCAGCTGGAGTCCGCGCGGCGCCAGTTTCGATCAGGCCTATGCGCGCGCCGATGAAGCGCTGTATTGCGCCAAGCGCAACGGACGCAACCAGGTCGTGTGTGCCGGCGCTGCCGTCGCGGCAGCTTCATAGGCCGTCTCCCTCGTATCTCGCGCCTCTCATCTGCGGCGACCTGAAGTGTCCTGCGTGTGCATCTGCCGGCGACCTGCGATCATGCGCAAATGCCCACCTTCTCGACACTCCCCCTCGCCCCTGCCCTGCAGCAGGCTCTCGAAACGCTCGCCTATACCGACATGACGCCGGTGCAGGCGCAAAGCCTGCCGGCCCTGCTGGAAGGACGCGACCTCATCGCGCAGGCGCCGACGGGCAGCGGCAAGACCGTCGCGTTCGCGCTCGGACTGCTGCAGCGGATCGATCCGTCGGTGCTGCGCGTGCAGGCCCTGGTGCTGTGTCCGACGCGCGAACTGGCCGATCAGGTCGCCAAGGAAATCCGCCGCCTCGCCAGCGCGATCGCCAATCTCAAGGTGCTGATCCTGACCGGCGGCGTCGCGCTCGGACCGCAGCTTGCCTCGCTGCGCAAGGATTCGCATGTCGTCGTCGGCACACCGGGCCGCGTGCAGGAAATGCTGCGCAAGAATGCGTTGAGTCTCGCTGCGGTGCGCACGCTGGTGCTCGACGAGGCCGATCGCATGCTCGACATGGGCTTCGAGGAACCGATCCGCGAGATCGTCGGCAGGACGCCGCCGAAGCGTCAGAGCCTGTTGTTCTCGGCGACGTATCCGGAGGAAATCCGCGCGATCGGCCGCAGCGTGCTGCGCGATCCGCTCGAAGTCACGGTTGCCGCCGCTGCCGAGCAGCCGGCAATCGAGCAGGTGTTTTTCGAGGTCGAACTCGCGCGCAAGCCTGCCGCGCTGGTCGCCCTGCTGCAGGAATACCGGCCGGCGTCGAGCGTGGTCTTCTGCAATACGCGGCGCGACACCGGCGATGTGGTCGATGCACTGGCGAAGGCCGGCGTCACGGCGCTCGCGCTGCACGGCGACATCGACCAGCGCGATCGCGACGAAGTGCTGGTGCGTTTCGCCAACGCCAGCTGCAGCGTGCTGGTCGCCAGCGACGTCGCCGCGCGCGGCCTCGACATCAAGGAACTCGGCGCGGTGATCAACTACGAACTGCCGCCGGATCCGGACATCTACCAGCATCGCATCGGCCGCACGGCGCGCGCCGGCCGCGGCGGTCTCGCACTGAACCTGGTGACGCCGCGCGAAATGCCGCGTGCGCTCGACATAGAGCAGCGCAGCGGCGCGTCGCTGCGCTGGGCGCAGCCCAAGGCCGGCACCGGCAAGGCCAGCCTGCAGGCGCCGAATGCAACGCTGCGCCTGGATGCCGGCCGCACCGACAAGATGCGCCCCGGCGACATCCTCGGCGCGCTCACCGGCGATGCCGGCTTGCCGGCCGACGCGGTCGGCAAGATCGACGTGTTCGCCACGCGCTCGTACGTGGCGATCCGTCGCGAGGATGTCGACAAGGCACTGGCGCGACTGCGCGCCGGCAAGATCAAGGGACGCAACGTGCGCGTCGCGCGCATCTGAGAGCGCCGCCACAGGAGCGTTCGATACGACAACGATTCACGCACGATCGCGTAGGCTCGCCGCGGCATCCGCTGAGACTCCCGACATGTCCTCGATTCGACGTTTCCCGCTACTGGTCTTTCTCGCGGCTGCAGTCATCGCCGTCAGCGCCGCCGCACAGGCGCCCACGCCTGCGGCATCGACGGCGCCGACCGACGCGCCCACCCTGGATACCGTGCTGGTCACCGGCGAACAGCCCGGGCCGGGGCTCTGGAAAGTCTCGAAAGACGATCACGTGCTGTGGATTCTCGGCACCTGGTCGCCGCTGCCGCGCGGCATGACCTGGCGCTCGACGCAGGCGCAGGAGCTGATCGCGCAGTCGCAGGAAGTGCTGACGACGCCGCGGCCGAATATCGAGATCGGCTTCTTCCATCGGCTGACGCTGCTGCCCGCGCTGATCGGCGTGCGCAACAATCCCGATCACGCCAAGCTGAAGGACGTGCTGCCGGCGGACTTGTACGCGCGCTGGCAGACCTTGAAGGAGCGTTACATCGGCAACGACAAGGGGGTGGAGTCGCAGCGGCCGATGTTCGCGGCGCGCGAGCTGTACAGCAAGGCACTCGGCAAATCCGGACTCACCTTGAAGAACGATGCGCAATCGCTGGTCGAGAACCTGGCGAAGCAGGACAAGGTCAAGCTCACCGAGATCAAGGTCGGCATCGAGGTCGACGAGCCGCGCCAGCTGATCCGCGACTTCAAGAACACGCCGCGCGATGCCGATGTCGCCTGCCTGCGCGCGACGATGGACCGCCTCGAAACCGACCTGCAGACGATGAAGCAGCGCGCCAACGCCTGGGCCAGCGGCGACCTCGAAGGCCTGCGCAACCTGCCCTACATCGACCAGACCGAAGCATGCATCGCGGCGGTGGCGAGTTCGCCGGGCCTGCGCGGCCGCGTCGAAGCGGCGCGCACGCACGTCGCCGAAGAATGGGGCAAGGCCGCCGAAGCGGCGCTCGCACGCAATACCAGCACCTTCGCCGTCGCACCGATGAGCGAGCTGACCCGCGACAACGGTTGGCTTTCCGCCTTGCGCGCCAGAGGCTATGCGGTAGAGGCGCCGGAATGAGCGAGGCGCCGGACGACGCCGGCGAAGGCGCGCCGGACGACGCTGCCGTCATCGCAGCAACCCGGCGCTGGATCGAGCGTGCGGTGATCGGTCTCACTCTATGCCCGTTCGCGCGCGCGCCGGTGCGCGAAAGCCGCGTGCGTTTCCGCGTCAGCCATGCGCGCGATGTCGAAGCGCTGGCCGCCGATCTGCACGAGGAGGCGCAGCGCCTGATCGATACGGACGCGGCGGCGATCGAGACGACCTTGCTGATCCATCCGCAGGTGCTCGGCGATTTCCTCGACTACAACGATTTCCTCGATCTGGCCGATGCGGTGCTGGAAACGCTCGATCTCGACGGCGAGCTGCAGATCGCCAGCTTTCATCCGAACTACCAGTTCGCCGACACCGCGGCCGACGCCGTCGAGAACTGCACGAACCGCTCGCCGTACCCGATCCTGCATCTGCTGCGCGAGTCGAGCATCGAGCAGGCCGTCGGCGCGATCGGCGATCCCGATGCGATCTACCAGCGCAATATCGAAACGCTGCGCCGTCTCGGCGTCGGCGGCTGGCAGGCGCTGTGGAGCGAGAATGGCGCTGCACCTGGCAGTGCCGCGGAGTAGCCGGCCGCCGTCACGGCGACGGCGCTGGCTTGCGGATATTCCAGAATTTCGCGGAAAAGACTAGGATTTGCACGGCCGCCAGATTCGCCCCGACGGTATCGGGCGCGTGATCACCGGCGCTTTCACCCACCTCGGAGGACATCATGAGCAAGGGTCTCAACCAGAAGAAGAGCGACAAGAAGAAGCCCGAAAAGACGATTAAGGAAAAGAAGGCCGAGAAGAACGCGAAAAAGGTGGCCAAGGGCAAGTAAAGGCCGACCCGTCCGGCCGCGTTCGCGATCCGTCGGCCGAACGCGACAGCATTCCCTCTCCCCCGGCCGCGCTGGTGCGGAGAGGGAATCCGGTTGCACTCACGCGCCTACCGATCGCCGAACACCGCCAGCATCCCCGCATACGGCTTCACCATCACCGCCGGCGCCCCCGCGTAGCCGCCCTCGTCCGTGTAGATCTGCGACAGGGTGCCATCGAGGTACAGCGCGTCGCGGCAGCCGAGTTCGTCGCGGAAGACGCGCGCGAATGCATGGAACGTGACCGGCGCCTGGCTGACGACGACGTGCACGTGCTGCGGCGTCTTCGCACAGACCCCGCTGCGCCATTTCAGGCTTTCCGACTCCTCCACGAACGCCGCGTTGATCTCGCCGTCGATCACCAGCATCGGACCCGACTGCGTCGCCAGGCGCGCGTCGGCGGCGTGCTCGTGCCAGGCCTGCGTGGTCATCACGCCGGCGCGGCCGCGGCGGTCAACGTAGAACACGCCGTTCGGCTGCATCGAGAAATTGCCGCTGCGCGCGCTGCCCTTGGCCGTGTTCAACGGGCGCAAGGTGGTGCCGTCCTCGATATACAGCCCGAGCGGCTGGAACTGGCGGTCGTAGATGCCGGCATTCGCCGCGAAACGCAGCGTGCGGCCCTGCTGTTCGCCCCAGCGCCTGAGCGCATCGATGCTCGCGAACGCCGTGCCGGCGGGATCGCGCCAATGCGCCTCCAGCGTCTCGTGCGCGAGGTCGATGTCGACGACGCGATAGTCGACATCGTCCACATGCAGGTTGCGGCCGTCCACCGCCGCCGCCGGGCGCAGCAGCAGCAGGCCGAGAAGACTTCCGAGTGCAAGTCCGCCGCGAAGCGCTCTGCGCATAGAGGTACTGCCCGCTCCCGCGGCGAAAGCTCATCGTAAGCAAACGATGCTACATCATGGACGACGGCGCGCCGCGCCGCCGCGAGCGAACTGGGGAACGATACCGATGGATGTCGACGCACTGGAACTCAACGACAAAGCGAGCGCTTCTTCCGAAGGTCCGAACGACCGCTTGAATGCGATGGTCGCCGTCACCGTCGCCGTGCTGGCGACCTTCATGGGCATCTGCAAGGTGAAGGACGACAACATCGTGCAGGCGATGCAGCAGGCGCAGGCCGACAAGATCGACCAGTGGGCGTTCTACCAGGCACGCAACCTACGCGAGGAAGTCGCGCAGGCGACGGTGGATACCTTGACCTTGGGCGCCGCCGTCGCAGCCACGCCTGCGCAGACCGAAGCCATTGCCCGCTACGCCGATCTCGCCAAGCGCGAAGACGGCAAGAAGCACGAGGCGCAGCAGAAGGCCGAGCAGGCGCAGAAGGACTACGACGAGCTCAATCGCCACGACGACCAGTTCGATCTTTCCGACGCGCTGCTCGACATCTCGATCTCGCTGCTCGCGGTGACCGCGCTGACGCGCAAGCGCTGGCTGTACTGGATCGCCCTGGTGCCGACGGTGTTCGGCATCCTGATGGGACTGGCCGGGCTGCTCGGCTGGAGTCTGCATCCGGATGCCCTGACCAATCTGCTGCAGTGACGCGGGCGGCGCGCGACGTGCAGAATGGCGGTTTCCGTCACCCGCCACGTTCGCAATGCCCAGTCCCATCAATGCGCTGACCGCTCCGGCGCGCCTGCAGATTCGCCGCTGGGTGCTCGGCGCGTTTCCACGCGATCCCGCGCACGGCCTCGACTACGATCAGCCGCTGGGCGACGCCGGCCTGTTCGGCGCCGACAGCGCCACCTGGAAGGTGCACGCGGATTTCTCCGGCATGCTGTCGGGCGGCCTGTGCGCCCTGATGCTGCAGACCCTGCATCCGCTCGCGCTCGCCGGCGTCTGGGATCATTCGAATTTCCGCGAAGACCTGGTCGGCCGCCTGCGCCGCACCACGGCCTTCGTCGCCGGAACGACGTATGCGCCGCACGCGCAAGCCGAGGCGCTGATCGCGAAAGTGCGCGCCATCCATCGGCACGTGCATGGCCGCGCCGAAGATGGCCGCGCTTACCGCGCCGACAATCCCGCCCTGCTGACCTGGGTGCATGTGACCGAAGCCTATGGTTTCCTCGAAGGATTCCGCCGCTACGGCCGCTTGGCGCTGCCCGCCGGGGCCGCCGATCGCTACTACGACGAAGTGCGCCGCGTGGCCGAAGCGCTCGGCGCGCGCGACGTGCCGGCCTCCGAGGGCGCCGTGGCGGCCTATTTCGAACGCGTGCGCGGCGAACTCGAATTCAGCGAACGCTCGCGCGTCGTTCTCGGCGTGCTCGCGCGCGTGCGCCTGCCGGTGCCGGTCGCCGGGGCATCGCGCGATGTCTTCCTCGGCGCCGGCGCGGCACTGCTGCCGGCGTGGGCACAGGAACACCTGAAATTCGGCCTGCGCCGGCGCGTGCAGTCGCGCATCGCCGCGAGCGCGCTGGCGAGCGTCGCGCCACTGGTCCGCGCTGCCCTGCCCGATGGCGTCGCTTCGCGCTCGTGCCGGCGCATGGGCGTCTCGCCGGAGCTGCTGCGACGCTGGCGCTGAGCCGCCTCCGTCAGGCCACACTTTCGGCGCTGTAGCGCGCGAGCAATCCGCTGCGCACGGTGCTGCGATAGATGCGCACGAAAAGCCAGTAGGCAATCGCGATCTGCAGCGTCGCCAGCAGCGCGCCCCAGACCAGCGCCGTCGGATTGAACGGCTGCCCGGCGACCAGCGCACGCATGCCTTCGAACACGTACGACGGCGGCAGCACGCAGGCGATCCAGCGCATCCATTCCGGCAGCACGGAAAGCGGATAGAACACCGCCGCGAAGGGCGACAGCAGCGCCGGGATCGGCCAGATCAGCCACTCCGAAGCCGGCCCGAGGCGCAGCACCAGTGCGCTCGCGACGATGCCGAGCGCGATGCCGAACAGGAACAGCACGATCACGAACGGCACGAACATCGCGCCGTAGGCGAAGAACGAAAATCCGAACAGCGACGTCGCCAGCACCAGCATCACGACGAGGCCGATCAAGCTCGTCGCGATGCTGGTCAGTACCAGGCCGCTGACGTACTCGGACACGGCCAGCGGCGTGGCGAACAGATTGAGAAAATTGCGCGACCACACGTCTTCGAGAAACGCGGTGGTGACGCCGTGCATGATGCGCGTGAAGAAGTCCCACAGCAGCACCGCGCCAAGCAGGGTCAGCGTGAAGTTCGGTCCCTGCGGCGCGACGCTGGAAAGATAGCGCGCGAGGAAGCCCCACAGCACGATGTCGATCGCGACCCAGGCGAACAGCGGCACCAGCCGTGTCGGGCTGCCGCGCATCAGGTAGTACTGGCGCAGCACGATCGCGCCGACGCGACGCAGGTTCATCGAGCATGCTCCTTCGCGGCGAGCGGTTCGCGCGCGAGACGAATGAACAACGCCTCGAGCGAATCGACGCCGTGTTCGCCCGGCAGCTTCTTCGGATCGCCTTCGAGCAGGATGCGGCCGCGCGACAGGAACAGCACGCGGTCGCAGACCTCCTCGACTTCGTACATGTTGTGCGAGGTCCACAGGATGCCGGTATCGCCAGCGGACGCCAATGCGCGGATCAGGCCGCGGATATCCTGCGCGGTGGCCGGATCCAGCGATGCGGTCGGCTCGTCGAGCAGGAGCAGGCGCGGCTGGTTCAGCACGGCCTTGGCAAGGCTCACGCGCGTCTGTTCGCCCGACGACAGCAGGCCGCACTTGGTATCGCGGAAGCGGCGCAGCTGGAACTGGTCGAGCAGGCTGTCGATGCGCGCGCCGAGCTGCGGCACATCGTAGATCATGCCGAAGCAGCGCAGGTTCTGATACACGGTCAGATTGCCCGGCAACGGCGCGTAGACGGCGCCGAAGTTCGTCCGCGCCAGCGCGCGCTCGCGCTCGCGTGCGAGCTCCACGTCCTCGATGCGGATCGAACCGCTGCTCGGTTCGAGCACGCCGAGGATCATGTTGATCGTGGTGGTCTTGCCGGCACCGTTCGGGCCGAGCAGGCCGACGATCTCGTTGCGATGCACGTTGAACGAGACGCCCTCGACCGCGATCGTGGCGCCGTAGCGCTTGCCGAGATCGCGCACGTCGAGTACGCGCGTCGCCGATATCGCGTGCGCCGGCGCTGGCCGGGAATGATTTTCGGAAGTCGCGGACATCCGGCTAGCATGCAGCACCGGCGTCGATTTTCCCATCCTGCGCACGCGCACGGCATCGTCGCTAAACTGCAGCTCCCTTTCCCGAGGCGATCGCGCACATGCCCTCGTTCGACGTGGTTTCCGAAGTCGACAATCACGAACTCACCAATGCGGTCGACCAGGCCAACCGCGAGCTCGCCAACCGCTTCGACTTCAAGGGCAGCGATGCCCGTTTCGAACTCGACGATTCGATCATCACGCAACTGGCGTCGAGCAAGTTCCAGCTGAAGCAGATGTACGAGATCCTGCGCTCGCGCCTGGCCGCGCGCGGCATCGACGGGCGCAGCCTCGACGCCGCCGAACCGGAGGTCAACCTCGCCGCCGCGCGGCAGAAGATCACCGTCAGGCAAGGCATCGAGCAGGCGGTCGCCAAGAAGATCGTCGCGGCGATCAAGACGGCGAAGATCAAGGTCGAAGCGCAGATCAACGGCGAGAAACTGCGCGTCACCGGCAAGAAGCGCGACGACCTGCAGCAGGCGATCGCGCTGCTGCGCCAGGCCGAGTTCGAAGTGCCGCTGCAGTTCGACAATTTCCGCGACTGACGGGTTTCGCAAAACGGTGCGCCGGTGCCGCCGCACGTCAGCCTGCGCATATCGCGGCCGCGCCGCGTTCACGGATCCAGATGCGGCGCCAGCACCTGCGTCATCCATGCCATGAACGCCTGCACGCGGCGCGACAGATTGCGCCGCTGCGCATACACCAGCGACACCGGCATCGGCTCGGCCTGGTACTGCGGCAGCACTTCGACCAGCAGACCCTGCTCGATCAGGGGCCGCGTTCCGATCGACGGCGCCTGGATGATGCCGAGGCCGGCAAGACAGCTGGCGTCGTAGCCTTCGACACTGTTCACGGTGATGTTGCCCGGCACCGCCAGCGTGCGATAGACGCTGCCGTCGCGGTATTCGAAGCCGTCGGGCCGCGCGCCGAGCGTGCGTACGTAATGCACCAGCCGATGTGCGGCGAGATCGTCGAGCGTGCGCGGCATGCCGTATTTCTCGATGTAGGCCGGACTCGCGCAATTGAGGATCGACAAGCGCCCGAGCGGCCGCGCGATCAGGCTCGAATCGGCCAGGGCACCGACGCGCAGCACGCAGTCGAAGCCTTCGCGTACCAGGTCGACGATGCGATCGGTGCTGCCGATCTCGATCTCGAGCTGCGGATGCTCGCGCAGGAATTCGGGCAGGCGCGGAATCACGAAGCGCTTCGCCAGGCCGCCCGGCATGTCCACGCGCAAGCGTCCGCGCAGTGCCTGCGGGCCGCCCTGGAACATCGCCTGCAACTCGTCGATGTCGGCGAGCACGTCCTTGCTGCGCTCGTAGAACGCGAGGCCGTCCTGGGTCATCTGCACCTTGCGCGTCGTCCGGTGCAGCAGCTGCGTGCCGAGCTGGGCTTCGAGCCGCGCGACCGCAGTCGACATGCTCGCCTTGGGCATGCCGAGGCTTTCCGCCGCCTTGGTGAAGCTGGCGAGTTCGGCCACGCGTACGAATGTCTGCATCGCATCGAGGGTGTTCATGCGGTTCTCCGGCCAGTGGCGATCGTTCTATTGTTCATATTTTATGAACACTTCGATCAAATTCGCCTGATTTATCGCTTGAGGACAGGTCAATAGACTGGCTCGCACCCTTCCCACCCCAGGAACTCATTCATGACCACGCAAACCCCAATCGCTCTGATCACCGGCGGCAGCCGCGGCCTCGGCCGCAGCGCGGCATTGAAACTCGCCGAGCGTGGCGTCGATGTGGTGCTGACCTATCGCAGCCATCGCGACGAGGCCGACGCCGTCGTCGCCGAAATCCAGAAGCGCGGCCGCCGCGCGGTCGCACTCGCGCTGGACGTCGGCGTCGTCGCCAGTTTCGATGCATTCGCCGCCGACCTGCGTGCGGCGCTGAAACAAGGCTGGCAGCGCGAACAGTTCGACTACCTGGTCAACAACGCCGGCGTCGGCATGTATGGAAGCTTCGCCGAGACCAGCGAGGCGCAGTTCGACGAGCTGATGAACGTGCATCTGAAAGGGCCGTATTTCCTGACCCAGAAACTGCTTGCGCTGATTGCCGACGGCGGCCGCATCCTCAATGTCTCCAGCGGCCTGGCGCGTTTCGCGCTGCCCGGCTACTCGGCCTACGCGACGATGAAGGGCGGCATCGAAGTCCTGACGCGCTACATGGCGAAGGAGCTGGGCGCGCGCGGCATCGCGGTCAACGTGATCGCTCCCGGTGCCATCGAGACCGATTTCGGCGGAGGCCATCTGCGCGACAACGCCGAACTCAATCGCTTCGTCGCTTCGCAGACCGCGCTCGGCCGCACCGGCCGGCCGGACGATATCGGTGGCGTCGTCGCCTCGCTGCTGGCGCCGGAAAATGGCTGGATCAATGCGCAGCGCATCGAGGCTTCCGGCGGCATGTTTCTTTGATCCTGCACGATCGCGGTGTACGCCCGACCCGCTCCTGGCGGGCCGGGCGTTTCCGCGTCCGGTCGCGGCTGCCGCGGCGCCTCAGGAATTTCCGTGCGGCTTCAGACTCGCCGAAGCGACGCTGAGCAGCGAGAAATTCGTGCGCACCCATGAGCGGCTGCCCTTGTCCTGATCGAGCAGCACGCGCATGCGCCCATACTCGCGCTGCGGCAATCCGTCGCCGGGCTGCGATCCGATGTCGTAGTTGAGCATCGCCACCGTCTCGCCCGATGCCTGCTCCAGCAGCGCCTTCCATTGATCGGCGGACAACTGCGCCGGCGACACGCCACCGGCGATGTCGCTGTCGTCGGCGACATACTCGAACAGCTGGTGATAGCGCGTGGACGACGTCAGTTTTCCGCCGGCGCCGCGCACGCGATCGACCACCGTTGCCTTCAGTACATAGACGAAGCTCTTTCCGTCGTAGCTGACCGAATACGCCGGCGCCAGCACCAGCACCGGGCCGCCCGGCTCGAGCCGCCCTTCCTTTTCGTCGTCCGCCTCGGCCTTGTCCAGATGCTCCACGCGCAGCGCGTGGGCGAACGACGCCGGGCTGAGCGCGTCCACGCTCTGATACACCAGTGCATCGATGTCGATTCCGCTCATGTGCTCGTGCAGCGGCCTGGCCGCTTCCTCGGCCACGCTGCTGCGATGCGCATTGACCGCCGCGTCGACCAGGGCGCCGATCAACCCGGCGGCAGCCCCGGCCCGGAAACCGCCGGCGGCGACGCCCGGCGACGAAGCCGCCTGCAGGCCGGCAGCCGAGCCCGCATTCGACACGTCGTGCGAGACGAAGATCTCGTGCTGCGTCAGCCGCACTTCCACCGTCATGCTTTCGGCCAGCGGCAATGCCAGTGGAGCGCGCTGAACGTGCGGACCACTGGCGCATCCGGCCAGCCCCAACACCATCGCTGCGGCGTAGCGTCGAGTCATGCTTCTCTTCCCCTTCGATCGATTGCGTGCCTTCGATCGTATCGTTTGAGCTGCGTATTTTCGAGCGTATGCACGACGCGCCGCTTCACAGCATCCGGCGCCCGATCGCCAGTGTCGAAGTCGAGTTCGATGCGGCACGCATCGAATTCGAGCGCCGCGATCGTGAAGTCAATGCGTACCTGATATGGCGCCGTGTGGACGCCGACCTGGATCGCGCGGATTCAGGCGGGTGGTTTTCACCGGCAGACCCGGGCACCGAAGTGCCGTCAGTCCAGCGGGGCCGCATCCGTCCTGTGCAAGCCCTGTACGGCGACCTGCGGCGGCGCATCGGCCACTGTGATGGAGCCGCCGCGCCGTGCCAGCCGCGCGATCGCGATCGCGCCGACCGCCAGCGCCAGGTACAAGGTGATCATCCGCCACAGCAGCAGCGCGGTCGCCAGTGTCGTTGCGGGCACCCAGGCAGCGAGCGATGCGGTCAAGCCGAGCTCGGCACCGCCGCCGCCGGCCGGCACGCCGGACCATTGCGCGACGTGCAACACCAGGGCCTGCAACGCCAGCAGCAGCCAGAACGAAACCGGGCAGCCGAGCAGCACCAGCACGAGCCACAGGATGCCGTAGCGGGTCAGCCACTGAATGATCGTCAGCACAAAGGCGCTGCCGAGAAACATCGGCCCGCCGCCGATCAGCAGGCGCGTCTGCGCGCCGGCCTGCGCGCGAAACGCATCGACGCTCCGCCACAGTCGCGGCCAGCGCGATTCGAGCTGGCGCCAGGCGCCCGGCGATGCCTGCCGCTGGATCAACCATGCGCCGAGTGCGAGCGCCGTCAGCGCGGCGGCAGTCGTCAATGCCGCGCCGACGAGTCTCGGCGGCAGTGCGCTGCCGAAGTAGGCGAACCCTGCCACCGGCAGGGCCAGGGCGAAGAACACCAGGTCGAGTGCCTGGTCGGCGGCGGTCATTGCCGCGGCCGCGCTCATCGAAGCGCCGGCACGCCGCGTGTAGTACACGCTGGCCGCATAGCCGCCCAGACCGGCCGGTGTCGCCAGGAAACCAAAATCGGTCGCCAGCGAAATCTCGAACATCTGGACGAAACCCACCTCGGCGCCCATGCGACGCAGCAGCAATCGCAGTTTCAGCGTGCGCGCGACCCAGCTTGCGAAGATCAGGGCGAACAAGGCCGCGTAGCCGAACGCCGAAAGATGCAATGTCGCGCGCAGCGCGGCCTCGCCGCCGAAATAGATCGGAACGAGCAAGGTGGCCGCGAGCGCCGCGATGACCAGCAGCACACCCACGCGGCCGGGCCGCAGCAGGCTGGCATCGAACTCCGAGGGCGGCGGCGCCGGCTGCATCAGTCGTTGCGAGGCGGCGACGACGGCGGCGGCGCCGGCTCGATCGTTTGCGCCGGCACCCGGCGCCTTGCCGATTGCGGCGCGCGGCGCGTACCGAAGGCGATGTCCCACAGCGGCGTGGTGACGCCGAAGTTCGTCTGCGGATGATGATGGTGGACGTGGTGCGCTCCGGCCCAGCGCCGCGCGCGCGCACTGCGGAAGCGGCGCAGGTGAATGGCCGTATGGCTGAATCCGTACAGCGTATAGCCGCTCGCGAATGCGGCGGCGAGCAGCAGCGCATTGCTCGGCGACAGGATCAGCGCGAGCAGGCCCGCCAGAGCGAGCATGCCGAGCGGAGGCAGGAAGAACGGCAGCGAATCGTCGCCGAGCGGCTGCTCGTGATGGCGGCTGTGCCCTTGTTCGAACAGGCCGGCCGGGCCATGAAAGAGCCACCGATGGACGGCGTACTCGACGAAGGTGAAGAGCAGCAGGCCGACGGCGAACACGACGAGCCCGCTGACCGGCGCATGGCGTCCGCGCAGGCCGGCGTCGAGCAGTGCCAGCGCGGTGGCGCCGTCGAAGAGGAGCCCCAGGCGGCCGTTGAGACGGCTGGACGACAAGCGCTGCAGCGCATGCATCGGCTTGCCGGTCATCGACGCCTGCCTGCGCGCAGAGCGTTCGTGGAAGGGTTGCTGCAGTGGCTCGGTCTCCGGCCACGATTCTGGTACATGCCGTCCATCGTCCACACTGGCTCTGAATGCCCGCCTCGGCGAGGCTACATTTCATTTACGTTACAGGTATAGATGTACACGCGTCGAGACGTCCTGGACGATCTTGCGCAGGCCGTTCATCAGCGGTGAAGCCAGACCTTTCCCGGCGCAGACAGGGCCGGCTGTCAGGGCGGCGTTTTTTCGAAGACGCGGGCGATGTCGTCGGCGTGCAGCAGGCGCCATGCGCCGCTGCGCAGCGCGTCGAGGGTGAGGGCGCCGATCGCGACGCGATCGAGCGAAACGACATGGTTGCCGACGGCAGCGAACATGCGCCGCACCTGATGATAGCGGCCCTCGCCGATGCCCAGTTCCGCCTGGCGCGGACCGAGCACGCGCAGGCTCGCCGGTGCCAATGGCGTCGTCTCCGAATCGAGCATCAACGTGCCGCTGGCGAACACGGCAGCCTCGTCGCCGCGCAGGTCTTCGGCCAGGCTCGCGACGTAGCGCTTCACCACGTTCGCGCGCGGCGAGATGATCCGATGCAGCAGCGCGCCATCGTCGGTCAGCAGCAGCAGGCCGGAGGTGTCGCGATCGAGCCGGCCGACCGTCGACAGCGCCGGATTGCGCAGGCGGAAGCGCGGTGGCAGCAGGTCGTAGACGATGCGGCCGGCATCGCGCGTGGAACACGTATGGCCGGTCGGCTTGTTCAGCATCAGCACGATGCCGGCCGGCGCATCGAGCGCCTCGCCATCGACGCGCACATCGGCATGCCCGACCTGATCGTCGGCATACAGCACCTCGCCGGCCGCATCGGTGATGCGGCCTTCGCGGAACATCGCGGCCACTTCCCTGCGGCTGCCGTAGCCGAGGTTCGCGATCAGCCTGACCAGCTTCATGCCGCGGTCCGCGCGGTCATTCCTTGCGCGTCCGGCCGAGCAGGTTCTTCAGGTCCGCGAACGGATTGCTGGTCGCGGCCGCGGCCTTCGCCTCGGCGGTATCGCCCTCGACGTGATCGATGTAACGCGAGTGCTCGTTGTCGTGGCAATACACGCACAGCAGTTCCCAGTTGCTGCCATCGGGCGGGTTGAAATCGTGATCGTGGTTGCGATGATGCACGGTCAGCTCGGACACGTTCGCGCGCGTGAACTCACGCGTGCAGCGCCCGCAGACCCAGGGATACATCTTCAGCGCGCGCTCGCGGTAGCCGTGTCCGCGCTGCTCGGCTTCGCGCCGGGCGTTGGCGACGATGCGGTCGAGCTTGGCGTGATCGAGCGTAGGTTTGCCGGCAGTCATGCGGTCAGCTTCGTGAATTCATCCGGCGCCAACGATAGCAAAACGAACCGTCGGCGCAGCGCGGGCAGCGCGCAGGCGACTGCCGCCCCGCCCTAGCGCGAGTTCGCCGTACGCTTGTTCTTCGGCGTGTAGTCCGGCACTTTTTTCTTGTCGCCTTTCTTGTCGCCCGCGGACGCCTTGTCGCTGGCGGCAGGCTTGGAGTCGGCCGCCGGCTTGCGCTCGGCTTCGCCGCCGCCATTGGATCCGCGCGAACGCAGCCACGCCGCGTACTCGTCGAGATCGCCGTTGAACTCGTCGACCTTGCCATCGGCGACGCGCCAGAATGTCTCGCAGACGAGGCCGGTCAGATGGCGATCATGCGAGACCAGCACGATGGCACCTTCGAAGTCGCTGAGCGCCTCGGCCAGCGCCTCGCGCATTTCGAGGTCGAGATGGTTGGTCGGTTCATCGAGCAGGAGCACGTTCGGTTTGCGCCAGGCGATCAGGGCCAGCGCCAGACGCGCGCGTTCACCGCCGGAAAAACCGTCGACGACTTCGAACGCGCGATCGCCGGCAAAATTCCAGCGGCCGAGGAAATCGCGGAATTCCTGCACCGACGTGCCTGGCGCGATTTCGCGCAGGTGATCGATCGGCGTCTGTCCTTCATGCAGCGATTCGACCGTGTGCTGCGCGAAGTAGCCGAGTACCAGATCGGGGTGCGCGCTGCGTTCGCCGTCGAGCAGCGGCAGTTCGCCGACAAGCGTCTTGACCAGGGTCGACTTGCCGGCGCCGTTCGGGCCGAGCAGGCCGATGCGGTCGCCGGCTTCGAGGCCGAAACCGACGTTGCGCAGGATCACGACCCTGCCGTCGCCTTCCGGCAACGCGTGGTCGGAAGGTCCGGCATGCGCATCCGCCTTCAGCGTATAGCCGGCATCGACATGATTGAGGCGCAGCAGCGAATGCGGCAGCTTGACCGGATTGGCGAAGTTGATGTGGATCTGGCGTTCGGCGCGCACCGCCTCGGTGCCGCTGAGCTTGGCCAGTCGCTTGACGCGCGACTGCGCCTGCTTGGCCTTCGCCGCGCTCGCCTTGAAGCGGTCGATGAACGACTGCAGATGCGCGCGCTCGGCCTGCTCCTTCTCGAAGGCGATCTGCTGCTGGCGCAGATGCTCGGAGCGCTGGCGCTCGAAGCTGGTGTAGTCGCCGTTGTAGAGCTTCGCGCGGCTTTCGTGCAGATGCAGCGTATGCGTGCACAGGCCGTCGAGGAATTCGCGATCGTGCGAAATCATCAGCAGCATGCCCGGGTATTTCAGCAGCCACTGTTCGAGCCACAGCACGGCATCGAGATCGAGATGGTTGGTCGGCTCGTCGAGCAGCATCAGATCCGACGGCTGCATCAGCGCGCGCGCAAGATTGAGACGCACGCGCCAGCCGCCGGAAAACTCCGACACGGCCATGTAATGCGTTTCCGCGCGGAAACCGAGGCCATGCAGCAGACGGCCGGCGCGCGCCTGCGCGTCGTAGCCGTTGATCTCCGCCAGCTTCTGGTGCGCGGTGGCGACGGCGTCCCAGTCTTCCGCGGCCATCGCGGCGGCTTCCGCCTGCAGGATCGCGTGGACTTCGGTGTCGCCGGAGACGACGAAATCGATCGCCGCATCCGGCAGCGACGGCGTTTCCTGCGCCACACTGGCCAGGCGCAGGCGATTGGGCAGGTCGATGTCGCCGCGATCAGGCTCGATCTCG
>DASWPR010000371.1:0-3724 GCA_036398455.1 Dokdonella sp. | reverse complement strand
CGGCGGCGCCGAAGAAAGCGGCGTCCGCGACGGCGGGCACCACGCCTGCCAAGTCCTCCAGCGAGCGCCTCGAACTGGTGCCGCCGAAGGCCGGCAAGGACAGCATGGCCATGGCGGACCGCCCGGGTGGCGGTGGTGCCGGCAGTGCCGCGTCGACCGAACTGAAGTCCGAACTTGCGCGCGCGAAGGAAGCCCTGACCGCACGCGACCAGGAAACCGGTGAACTGAAGTCGCGCGTGAAGGAACTCGAAGACCTGAAGGGCAAGAACGATCGTCTGATCGGCCTGAAGGATTCGGAGATCGCCGAGCTGCAGCAGAAGCTGAAGCAGATGCAGGATGGCAAGCCGGCAGGCGCCAGCGCGGCGAAGACGCCGACGCCGACAACGCCGGCCGCCGCGCCGACCGTGGCCGCGACGGGCGCTGCCGCCGCCGCGGCATCTGCCGCTTCCGGTTCGGCCGCGCCGGCCACGGGCGACAAGATCAGCAAGCAGGATATCTGGGGCGAAGCCGGCACCGGCAAGCCGGCAACGGAACCGCTCAAGCCGGACTCCAAGCCGGCGACGACCACGCCCGCCCCATCGCCGACGCCTTCGACATCGACGACATCCACGCCGGTGCCGCTGGCACCGACGACGCCAACTTCATCATCGTCGGGCACGCCGGCGACGCCGCCGGCCTCGGCCAGCACGGCAACGACGCCGGCAGCGGTCACCAGCACGCCGCCGGTCGGCACGCCGCCGGCGACCACGCCTGCAACGACGCCCGCGCCGGCCAAACCGGTGGTTGCGACGCCGGCCAAGCCGGTCGTGAAGCCGAAGCCGGTGGCGCCGCCCGAACCCTGGTATTCCTCGTCCTGGGTCATGCCTGCGGCGCTGATCGGTGCCGCGCTGCTGCTCCTGCTCGGCTTCTTCGGCTTGCGCAAGCGCAAGGTCGTCGCACCGGTGGACGCCGGCCGCGGCTCCATCGCCGGTGCCTTCGGCGACTCGCCGTTCGGCGGTCCGGGCGATCTCGCCTCGCTCAGCGCGCACGAAGCGGAAGAGAGCAAGCTGCGCGAACTGCTGCAGCATGATCCGCACAACGTCGGCCTTCATCTCGAACTGCTCAGCCTGTACTACGCCGAGCGCGACGTTGCGAAGTTCGAGTACGCGGCTGCCGACATGCACGGCTACGTCACCGATCCGCATCAGCCGGAATGGCTGGAAGCGCAGGCGATGGGCCAGGAACTTGCGCCGCACAATCCGCTGTTCTCCGGTGCCGCGCACTACGACGACGTGGATGCGGCGTTTGCCGACCATCCGACGGTCCAGCATGCGCGCACGCACGTCGACGATGCGTTCGCGACGCCCGCGTATCGCACCGAGTTGCCGGCCCCGCCGCGCGCGGTGGAGCCGGTCGATTCCGATCTCTCGTTCGACCTCGACGATACGCACCTCGGTACGCCGCCGGCGGCACCGGCCCATGCGGCCAAGCACGAGAGTTTCGATTTCGACCTGCCGCCGCTGGATCTGGACACGCCGCCGCCGGTACGTCCGGCGCACAACGGGCACGACCTGCACGCGCATACGCCTGCCCCCGCGCCGCCCGCCGCGCGCTTGGACGATGACTACTTCCCCGGCGAGGATGCCGTCGGCACCAAGCTTGATCTCGCCAAGGCCTACATGGACATGGGCGATCCCGAGGGCGCGCGTTCGATGCTGGAAGAAGTGGTCGCCGAAGGCAGCGACGCGCAGAAGGCCGAGGCGCATCGCCTGATGGCTGAAATCCGCTGAGCTGAGAAAACCTTTGCGGCAATACAAGGGCCGGATTTTCCGGCCCTTGTCATGTGCGGCAGCGCTGCCTGCGTCGGCGCCATCGATGCGATCGCGCCAAATGCGGGGGCGTTGAAGGCGGCTCTCTACGGCCCGTATGCGTTTCGCTTCCCGTCGTCATTGCGGCGTACGCGGCAATCGAGTGAAAAGCGTTCCCATGAATGCCCGCGTACGCGCGCATGACGGCGGGGACGAGCAGCAGCCGCGGTCGGTCCGGCTGCCTGCGCAGACGCCCTGGCATGCGTACAGCCTGTATTCTGTGCAGTCTTTCCTCGTCGACCGACCTCATCCGGCCATGCGTTTCGCCCTCGGCATCGAATACGACGGCACCGACTTCTCCGGCTGGCAGCGGCTGTCGCACGGCCGCAGCGTGCAGGGCGACGTGGAGGCGGCGCTCTCGTTCGTTGCCGATCATCCGGTCGAAGTGACCTGTGCCGGACGCACCGATGCCGGCGTGCATGCGCATTGCCAGGTCGTGCATTTCGACAGCACCGCCGAGCGCAGCCTGCGTGCCTGGGCGCTCGGTGCGAATTCACGGCTGGCGGCGGATGTCGCGGTGCTGTGGGCGCAACCGGTTCCCGATGAATTCCATGCACGCTTCGGCGCGCGCGCGCGGCGCTACCGCTACACCCTGCAGAACCGGCTGATGCGCGCCGCGCTGCACGCGCGCTTCGTCACCTGGGAACGCGTGCCGCTCGACGTCGATGCGATGCGTGCGGCCGCGCAGGCGCTGATCGGCGAGCACGATTTCAGCGCCTTCCGCACAGTCGCCTGCCAGGCCAACTCGCCGATGCGCAACGTGCGCGAGATCGCCATCGACCGCCGCGGCGGCGAGGTGTCGATAGAGATCGAAGCGAACGCATTCCTGCACCACATGGTGCGCAACATCGTCGGCTCGCTGCTGCCGATCGGGCGCGGCGAACGCGCGCCGGCATGGCTCGGCGAGCTGCTGCAGGGGCGCGACCGCAGCGTCGCCGGGCCGACTGCGCCGGCCTCCGGCCTCGCCTTCATCGCGCCGCGCTATCCGGCCGAATGGAATCTTCCGCCGGAGGTCACCTTGTGAGAACCCGCATCAAGTTCTGCGGCCTGACGCGCGCCGAGGACATCCACCTCGCGGTCGACCTCGGCATCGACGCGATCGGCTTCGTCTTCACCCGCCGCAGCCAGCGTTTCGTCGGCGTATCGCAGGCGCGCGCGCTGCGGCGTGCGCTGCCGCCTTTCGTCGATGCGGTCGCGCTGTTCATGGACGACGAACCGAGCTGGATCGAGGAAGTCATCGCGGCCGTACAGCCGGATCTGCTGCAGTTTCACGGCGACGAGTCGCCCGGGTTTGCATCCAGCTTCACGCGGCCCTATATCAAGGCGGTACCGATGGCGTCGGTCGCCGACGCGGCGGCGTACGCCGCGCAGCATTCCGCGGCCAGCGGTTTTCTGCTCGACAGTCATGCCGCGGGCAGCGTCGGCGGTACCGGCGAGGCGTTCGACTGGCGCCGCGTGCCGCGACTGGCGCGGCCGGTCGTACTGGCGGGCGGACTCGATGCGCGCAACGTGGCGCAGGCGGTCGCGCTCGTGCGACCCTACGCAGTCGACGTGTCGAGCGGCATCGAGGCCGTGCCCGGCGTCAAGGACGCGGCGAAGATGCGCGCGTTCACCGCTGCGGTTCGCGCAGCCGATGTCGAAGCAGGCCATTGAGGCAGGAACGATGGGCAGGATCGAAGACTATTCCGCATACCCGGATGCACGCGGGCGTTTCGGCGAATACGGCGGCTCGTACGTCGCCGAAACGCTGATCGCTCCGCTGGCCGAGCTCGCCGCGGCCTACGAAGCGCTGCGCGTCGACCCGGCGTTCATCGCCGAATTCGAGCGCGACCTCAAATACTACGTCGGGCGGCCGTCGCCGATCTATCACGCCGAGC
>DASWPR010000370.1:0-7522 GCA_036398455.1 Dokdonella sp. | reverse complement strand
CTTGCGCCAGGAGACGCCGCGCGCGATCGACTTCTGGTAGCGCTGCGCGTCGGCGATGACGCGGAACGCGGCGAAGTCGAGCGACATGCCGGGTTTGTAGTGGAAGGTCAGCGGATTGATCATCACGATCGTGTCGATGGCCTGGTCGGCGAGCGCGGCGCCGAGCGAATGATAGGCGCCGGCGCACAGGCCGGCGACCGCGATCTGGCTGACGCCGTCGCTGCGCGCCCAGTCGACCGCGACACCGATGTCGTCGAGCGCATGCGCGTGATAGACGATGTTCTCGCCGGCGCCGGGCCGCGTGCGGCTGTCGCCGAGGCCGGACAGGTCCAGGCGCAGCACGAGCACGCCGCTCGCCGCGAGGCGGCGGGCGAGCGCGACGTGCAGGCGGTTCGGTCCGATGCGGCCGACCGCGCCGGCATTGAGCAGGATCACCGCGCGCTGCGGCGGCGCCGGTGGAAGGGTGGCGATGCCGAACAGCGCGGCGTCGAGGCGCACGACCTGTTCGCGTATCGCCACGCCGTCGCAATCGAGGGTGACTTCGCCGACCAGCGCGGCCGGTGCGCACGTCTGCGCGGCGGGTTGCGGCGGGCGCGCCGCCGCGAACGCGATCGTCGCATCGAGTATCGCCTGCGGCACCGTCGTGCGATGCGGATCGAGCATCATCTCGACGTAGCCCGGCAGGCGCTGCGTCTGGACCTGTGCGCCGAGCGCGGCGAGGCGCGCGGCCAGCGCATCGTTCGACGCGAGATCGTCGCGATCGATCAGCAATACGGCGGGTGCGGGGCGCGTGTCGATCTTCAGCAGATCGATCGCGCCGAGCGCCGCGCGCGTTTCTGCGCTTAGTGCGAAACCGACGACTTCCTGCACATCGTCGGCCGCCGGTGCCGGATCCGGCGTCAGCCCGAGCGCCATCTGCAGCGCGCGTCCTTCGCGCAGCCAGGCCTTGCCGCTGGCGACGACGGCGATCGCGACGACGCCGGCGACATCGCCGCGCCGCGCCGCAGCGAGCACGGCGAGGATGGCGCCGAGGCGAACGCCGGCGAGCACGACGCGGTCCGCGCCGGCACTGCGCACGAGCGCGCAGGCATCGTCGATGCTGGCCAGCCAGTGGCCGAGGCGGTCGGGGTCGAGATCGTCGCCGGCGCTGTCGCCGCTGCCGTCGAGATCGAAACGCACGCTGGCGATGCCCGCGCCTGCGGCCTGCTCGGCCAGGTGGCGCAAAGAGCGCTGCGCGCACACCGCTTCGTAGCCGAACGGCGGCACGATGACGAGGCCGGCGCCAGTGGCCGCTGCGGCAGAGCGATGCAGCCAGCCGAAGCGCGGCCGTGCCGCCGGGCCGAAGTAGCCGGCTTCGGCGGCCGCGATGGACGGCGCGCGCGGCGCGCTCGCATCGTTCATTCGCATCGCAATTCGAAGCGCGCGCTCGCTTCGGCGTTCAGGGCGATGACCTGCGCGCGCACCAGGGCACGCGCAGGTCCGCGTGCGCGCAGCACGATGCTCCGCGTCTGGCCGGGCGCCAGGTGAAAGCCGTTGTCGTCGGCGACGAAGCCGGCGGCGTCGATGGTCACCGATTGGGCGAAGCGGCGTGTGCTGATCCTGATGACATGCTCCTGCGCTGACGTGCCCGGGGAAACGGTGGCGTCGAGGCCGACATCGGCCTCGCGCGACGAGGGCAGGCCGAGGGGAAACCAGAACGCCTCGGCCAATGTCTCGCCGCCGCTGTGCAGAACCGCATGCACGAAGTCGGCCATCGCCGGTCCGAAGCGGTACGCGTAGGAGAGATCGAGAAATCCTTCGAACAGGTCGGTGGCGGCGATCTCGATCGCCGAGCGCGCCGGAACCTGCAGCGCGGTCGCCGCCGAACCGACGCGCACGTCGCCGAGACGGAACAGCGACAGCGAGAGTTCGGCCGCGAGCGGCTCGGCGCGATCGTTGACGACCTGCACGGTCAGCCCGTTGACGCCCTCGTCGCCGAGCGCGAGCGCGACCGGCGCGAGCGCGCGGCGCAGGGCGTAGTAGCAGGCTTTCGGCATGCCGTTGGCGTCGATCACGCCCCAGCCGGCGCCGGGCCAGAGGTCGCGCAGGAACCAGACCAGGGCGCCGCGCGTCGGCGAGCGCCGGCGGCGCCATTCGCCGAACGCGGCGGCCATCACCTCGCCGCTCGCCGCGCGCCCGAGCGCGACGTAGCGTTCGTGATCGGATGCGCGCAACGCCGCAGGATCGACGCGATAGAGCCGCGCGACATAGTGATCGCGCACATCGTCGAAGTCCCAGCCGGCGCCGAGGTCGCGCGGCGAGCGCGCCTTCCACGCAGGGTGGTGCACGCGCAGTGCGGCCGCTCCCGGCAGGCCGCCGTCATACGGAATATTCGCGAACGCGAGGCACTCCGAGGCGAAGCGCAGTTCGCTGCGCCGCGCGTCGTCGAGCGGCCGCAGATAGGCGCCGACGCCGTAGTACGAACTCGCGCCGGCATCGGCGGCGTGCGGAAACGCGCCGCCATGGGCGCTCGACGGCGTGTAGGGCAGGCCCAGTGCGCCAACGCGCGCGGCGAGGGTGTCGTGGAACAGCCGCGGCGACCACAACGCGCGTGCCGCGCCGCTCATCGCCGCCTGCTGTTCGACTTCGCTGTTGCCGCAGACGAGCGCAAGACAGGCGCGCCCCTGCAGGCGCGCGAGCTGCTGCTCCACTTCGGTCAGCACGCCGGCGACGAAGACGTCGTCCTCGGGATAATCCATGTTGGCGAACATGAGGTCCTGCCACAGCAGCACGCCGTGTTCGTCGAGCGCGTCGTAGAACGCGTCGTCTTCGTAGACCAGGGTGCCGCTGACGCGCAGCATGTTCATGCCGGCCGCGCGCGCCTGCGCGACGGCCTCGCGATACTGCGCCGGACGGGCGGCGAGGGTGACGGCATCCAGCGGCGTCCAGCAGGCGCCCCGGCAGAACACATCGACGCCGTTGACGCGCACCGCGAAGTCGCCGCCGGCGGTGTCGATGTCGATCGTGCGAAAGCCCGTGTTGCCGAGGTCGATCGCGAGGGTCTCGCCATGATGGCGCGCTTCGATCGAGACTGCATACAGCGCCGGCTCGCCGTGCGTGTGCGGCCACCAGCGATGAGCGCAAGGCACGCGTGCGACGCCGTGCCAGCGCCCGTCGGCGTGGGTCAGCTCCGCGCGGAAGGATTCGCCGCCGCGTTCGACGACCAAGGTCGCCGCCTCGGCGCCGGCTGCGAGTTCGAGCGTCGCCGAGACGAGTCCGCTGCTGCCTTCGAGCGTGGCGTGCAGTGCGACCGCGGCGACATCGAGCGCGCGCCGTTCGATCCACACCGGTCGCCACGGACCGCTCGGCGGACACGGCGGCGACCATCCCGGCGTGCGGCCGAGCAGGGTGGTGCGAAACCAGCGCAATTGCGCATGCGCCAGCATCGGCACGCGCCAGCGCGGGCGCGGGCGCTTGCGCGCGAGCTCCGGCGCGAGCGCCGCGCAGCGGATCAGCAGTTCGTGCGAACCGCTGAGCGCGACCGGCAGCCGATGCGCGACGAACATGTTGTCGCTGTGCAGGACATTCACGCCATCGAGCCAGACGTCGGCCAGCGTGGCGAGGCCGTCGAAACCGAGCACGGCCGGTCCGAGCGGCGCGTTCGCGTCGGTCAGCGCGATGCGCCACCAGGTATCGATGGCATCGAAATCGCGCGGGGTATCGAAGTTCCACAGTCCCGCTTCGCGCAGCACGCCGGCGGCCGTGTTCGGTGCCTGCGCCGAAATCCAGTCGAGGGCCGCCGCATCGGCCAATGTCGAACCCGGCGCGGCGGTGGCGAACTGCCAGCCCTGTTCGAGCGCGAAGCGCCGCGTGCCGGCGACGCTGCGGACGCGGCTCATCAGCGGCCCGTGGTCAGCTCGTCGATCGCGGCGTCGATCGCGCCGACGCTTTCGAACACGCTGCGCTTGAGCATGTGGTCGGGAAATTCGATGTCGAAGGCTCCTTCCAGCGCGAGCATCACGTTGACGCTCGCATGCGATGTCATGCCGGCCTGGTAGAGGTCGTCGTCGCTGCCGAGCGCCTCGGCATCGCGCGACAGGCGCGCGTGTTCTTTCAGAATGGTGCGGATCCTGCTGACTCGTTCACTCATCGATCGTTCCTGTGTGCGCGCACGACGGCGGTCGTCGGGTTGCGTTCATCGCTGTTGAATGGCGCGAAGAATAGCGCGCTTGTCCGCAGCGCAGGTCTCAGCGCGCATGCGCCTCGGTCGCGTCCAGGGTGGCCGTCGCCTGCTCCCACGCGCGCGACCATTCATCGAAGATCGCGCCGGAGTCGAGGGCGCGTTTCGCATTGACCGCGCGCGCGGCCTTCAGGATGAAGGTCTTGGCGCCGCTGGAAATCGTCTCGTAGGCGGCTACCGCCGGTGCCAGTGCACCGGTTTCCTGCGCGATGCCGGCGCCGTCGGCGGCGAGCCAGCGCAGCAGCAGCGAGGTCAGTTCGGCGGCGGAGCCGAGCTGGCGCAAGGTGGCGAAGGCCCAGGCGTGGTAATGATCGAGGCCCTGCGCCTGCAGCAGCGGCAGTTCGCGCTGGAAACGCTCGGCGAAGCGCGCCACCGGATTGCTGGCCGGGCGCCGGGCCAGGTGCCGTTGCAGCAACGTGCGCGCCAGCGCCGCCAGCGCCGCCGGCGGACGCCGTACCAGGCGGTCGACGCGCACGAGTTCGGCGAAGAACGGCAGGAATGCCGGATCGCGTCCGGTCAGCTGGAAACTGCGATCGAAATCCTCGCCTTCGAGCTGGTAGTACGACGCATTGTGGAAATAGCCCAGTCGCCGCGCGGCGGTGTCGACGTCGGCGAGGATGATGGTCGACTTCACATGCTGGCTGCGATAGTCGGTGCCGGAGACGTCGGGCAGCCACCAGGCGTCGGCTTCGACGCAGATGAACTTGCCGGCGGCCAGATGTTCGAGCGCATGCTCGAGCATCGGCCGCCAGGCGTTCATCTCGTTGACGTCGATGCCGTAGAGATCGCGCAGTTCGTCCAGCGGCGGCTTGTAGAACGTCCACTGGTCGCCTTCGAAGTCGAGCGCGACGGTGACCGGCAGAATCGCGTGCGGATCGCAGCCGAGCGCATGCACCAGTTCGATCCAGACATCGACGTAGCAGTTCTTCTCGACCCACAGGCGGTCTTCGGCGTGCAGGCTGTGCCGCTGATAGGTGGCCGCATCGAGAGGGAGCGCCTGTACGCGCATGTCACGGCCAGAGGCGTTCGCGCACCGCTGCCGGCCAGGTCTGCGGGTCGAAGCCGTGCGTCTGGAACAAGGCCATCGTCACGCGTTCGAGGCCGAAGCCGAGGCAGGCGGTGTGCGCCAGTTCGCCATCCGCGGTGTGGATGTCGAACGCTTCGCCGAACTTGCTCTGGTGGTAGTTGAACGAGCACACGGCGGTGCGGTTCTGTTCGGAAATCACCGGCACCAGCACTTCGAACTTCAGCTGCTGCTCGAGCTGGCTGGTCGCCAGCATCTTGCCGCCCTTGCCGAAGAACGGGTCGGTCGCGACATCCGGTTCGGCCGGCAGCCCGAGCGAACGCAGCAGATCGACGCCGCGCTGCAGCCACATGTCGCGCCAGGCGACGACCTGGTCCGGCGCGCCGCAGCGCACGTATTCGCGGATGCGGAACGCCTGCATGCGCGTCGGTTCGATCGACGGTTCGTGGCGGAACACCCAGGCGAACAGCGTGACCAGGCGGCCTTCGACGGGCACCGTGCCGGTGAAGGTCGGATACACCGGATAGCACGCGGCCGGGTTCAGGCACACGTGCGTCATCGACAGGTGTTCGCCCCACGGCTTGCCGGCATCGATCTGCTCGGACAGCTGGCGTGCGGCCAGTTCCTTGCCGAAGAAGCTGTACACCGCACCGACCAGGTGCGGGAAGCTTTCCATGTAGTGGGTCTTCTCGATGATCGTGCGATCGATCGTCGGCGGGAACAGCAGCACATCGGCGCCGTCGTCCTCGGCGATGCGCAGGATCAGCTTGTCGAAACGCTCCAGCACGTCCTCGAACACGCGGCCGCGGCCGAACACGCCCTGCACGCCGGCCGGGATGATCAAGCCGTGCTTGACCAGGCCGTCGTGGAACTCGACCGGATCGTAGGCCGTCGCGCTCATCTCACTCGTCCTTGAAGACGAGCAGCATCGAGGCGCTCTTCGCGGCGATGCGCTCGTTGGAGACCATCAGCGCGGCCGACAGCACGTCGCGGTAGTGACGTCCGACGCTGAACTTCGAATCGTTCTTGTAGCCCATGATGCCGATGATCTGCAGCGCTTCGTGGCACAGCCGCGGCGCCATCTCCGAACTCGCCATCTTGAGCTGGTTCATCTTCAGCGCCCATCCCATCGTGCCGAGTTCCTCGCGCGCGGCGGCATCGTCGGCGGCGGTCATGTCGTCGAACTCGGCCGCGCAGGCTTCCCAGTTGTTGCGCATCGTCTGCAGATCGACGTGCGCGCGCGCAAGGCGGGTCGCATTGGCCGGCACGGTGCCGGGCTTGCGGCGCGCTTCGGCGCGCACGAACGCGGCGGCGCGGCCGATCGCGTCGGCGGCGATGCCGGACCACAGCGCCGACCAGAGGATGTGCGAATACGGCACCATCGTCTGCGCGGAGGCGTCGGCGAACGCTCCGGGCAGGATCTGCGCGGCGGCGCCGGCGCCGGAAAATTTCGCGCCCGGGCTGCAGGTGCCGCGCATGCCGAGCGTGTCCCAGGTGCCGGTCTGGTCGAGGCGATACTGGCCGTTTTCGAACAGCACCATGACCTGGTCGCTGGCGGCGGCATCGGCGTGGCGGCGGCAGGTCACCAGCTGGGCGTCGGCATGCGCGCCGTAGGAGACCGTGGTCGCGTCTTTTTCGAGCGACATGCGTTCGCCGTCGATCGCCACCGCGCACACGCTCGAACGGGTGTCGCCGAAGGTGCCGTTCTCGGAGGTGATCGAGGCGATGACGTGCTGGCGCCCGACCAGGTTCTCGCGCAGGTAGTGCTCGAAGTAGGCCGAGCCCCGACCGTGGCGCGCGAGGCAGGCGACCTGGATATGGTGCATCGCCAGCACCATGCCGGAAGCGCCGCAGCCCTGCGCCAGCGCTGCGCATTGCGCACCGAGTTCCAGCATGCCGGCACCGGCGCCGCCGTACGCGGCGGGAACGGCCGCGGACAGCAGGCCGTCGCTGCGCAATGCGTCGAAGGTCTCGCGCGGGAACCGGCTGTTCGCGTCGACATCCGCGGCGGCCGGCGCCGCGACGGCGTCGGCGATCGCGCCGGTGCGGGTGACCAGGGGGCTTTTCTTGATGAGCGAACGCGCTGTCACGGGAAGGGGACTCGCAAGAAAAGCTGAACGACGAGTGGCAGTGCAGCGGCGTACTCGTCGTATGTATCGACAAAGCTTGTGCGATTTCAGAAGTCATTGCAAACCGGCGCCGGCGTCGCCGCCGGCACGGAACGGAGACGGAGCGATGCGGCAAAGCGGATCGCCGGCGCCGCAGGACGGCCCGGCGCG
>DASWPR010000369.1:0-1689 GCA_036398455.1 Dokdonella sp. | reverse complement strand
GCGAGCGCAACGCCTGGCTGGAAATCGTGCTCGACGAGGGCAGGAACCGGCACATCCGCCGCGTGCTCGCTGCATTCGACATCGGCGTGCTGCGCCTGGTCCGCGTCGCGATCGGCACACTCGAGCTCGGCGAGCTGGCGAAAGGCGGCTGGCGCCGGCTCGCGGCCGACGAGGTCGCGCGACTCGCCGTTCCGGGCGCGTAGGGCACTCGAGCGCCGCCATCGGCGTGAAGCCTGCGTGCGCTTTGTCGATGACCGGCTCGCCTATCATTCGAGCGGGCGCGGCAACCTGCACGCCATCGCGGCGAGCACGCCCCTCTGTCCCTGCAACGCTGGAGAGCATCGTGGAATCGTATTCCGACCGGAACGACATCGGCTCGCTGCAGGCGATCGGGCTTGCCGTGGAGGAGGAGCGCGCCTATTGCGAATTGCTGCAGCGGCATGGCGCGACGGCGATGGAAATGGCGACGGCGCTCGACTGGACCTCGCGCAAGGTGAACCGGGTGCTGGCCGCCCTCGAACTCAAGGGCCTGGCGACGCGCTCGCCCGAGCGCATACCGCGCTATCTGCCGGCGCCGGCCGATATCGCGATCGAAGCCCTGATCCTGAAGCGGCAGGGCGAGCTGCAGCGCGCGCGCCTCACCGCCTCCCTGCTGCACGAACAATCGCTGCGCGGCGGCAACGCGCGCAAGAGCGAACAGCGCATCGTCGAATTGATCACCGGCAGCGAAGCGCAGGTGCGCGTGTACGAACAGATGCAGCACGCTGCGCGGCATGAGTTCCTCGGCATCGAACGCCCGCCGTACGTGATGGGCGTAGCCAATCGGAATGCCGCGCAGGGCCGAGCGATTGCGCGCGGCGTGGTCTACCGCAACATCTGCGACAGCAGCACGCTGGAGCTGCCCGGCGCGCTCGACCGATTGCGCGATCACACGGCCGCGGGCGAGACGACGCGGGTGTTCTCCGGTGTGCCGCTCAAGCTGGTAGTGGTCGATCGCAACATCGCGCTGATTCCGCTCAGCCTCGAACACGTCTACGACGCCAGCCTGCTGGTGCGCTCGTCGACCTTGCTCGATGCGCTGTGCCAGCTGTTCGAGATGATGTGGGCGCGCGCGACGCCGCTGGTGTTCGCCGGCGACGACGCCGTGCTGCAGACCGAACCCGTAGCGCGCCGACCCGCCGACAACGATCGTCTGCTGACGATGCTGGCGGCCGGCCTCAACGACAAGACGATCGCGCACGAGCTGGATATTTCGATCCGCACGCTCGACCGGCGCGTCGTCGAACTGCTCAAGGGACTCGATGCACGTACGCGTTTCCAGGCCGGCTGGCTGGCTGCCACGCGGCGCCAGGCGGGCGCAGGCTGAGGTGCGACGATGGACGTCTAGAAGGTCGTCTTTGGCAGAAATCCGACATGTCCGAATCTCGCCGCAAATTGCGTTGACGCACGGCGATTCGCGCGCCGACACTGCAGGGCTTGTCCCACGTCAGCGCAGGATTCCCATGAAGTGCACGTCGTCGTTGCTGTACACCGCCATCCTGATCGCCCTGACGCCGGCCGTAGCCGGAGCGAGTGCTCATCGCAACGCGCCCGCGCACTCCAGCGTCGCCGCCGCACGCGGCGCCGCGCACGCGCCAGTCAAGGCGCCGACCGGTGCCGGCGTGCTGTACGACCAGATGGAAGATTTCA
>DASWPR010000368.1:0-4525 GCA_036398455.1 Dokdonella sp. | reverse complement strand
CGCGGCGCCCGCATACGGCGAAATCGCGGTCGGATGATTGTGCGTCTCGACCTTGATCGCGTACGGCGCATCTTCGGCATGCACGCGGAACGTCGCATCGGCCGGATCGGCAAAGAAGCGCTGCGCCGGATTGCCGGCGATCACCGCCGCGTTGTCGTGATACGCCGACAGCGTATGCGCCGGCGACACCTCGTGCGTGCGCTTGATCATCGCGAACAGCGAGCGCGGCTGCACATCGCCGTCGACGGTGAAGGAGGCATTGAAAACCTTGTGCCGGCAATGCTCGGAGTTCGCCTGCGCGAACATCATCAGCTCGGCGTCGCTCGGGTCGCGCCCGAGTTCGGCGTAACATTCGGCGAGATAGGCGATTTCGTCGCCCGCCAGAGCGAGGCCGAGGCGCGTGTTGGCGGCATTCAGCGCGGCGGTCGGATTGGCATCGAGTGCGATGCGGCCGAGCGGTGCCGGCGCGCCCGCATCGAACAGGTGTTCGGTTCCGGCAAGCGTGGCGATGACCGACTGCGTCATCGGATCGTGCAAGGCGCGTGCGACCTCGCGCCATGCCGCAGTTTCCGCGGGCGGCATCGCATCGATGTCGAACGCCAGTCCGCGTTCGATCCGGCGCACCGGGAAGCCGCAGCCGGCGAGGATGTCGGTCGCCTTGCTCGACCACGGCGAACGCGTGCCGAGGCGGGGCACGACCCACAGCGTCGCCCCCTGCGCGGCGCCGGGCCGTGCTTCGATGACATCGCACAGGCGGGGTACATCGAGCGGCGCATCGGATGCGGCATCGATGAAGTAGACGTAACGTGCGGCACGCACCGCGCAACCCGGCGCATGGCGCGCGAGGTCGGCATTGAGTCGGTCGATACGGAACGGAGACAGCGCAGGCAGGCCGTCGAGAGCGATCATGGCACTCGGGCGATCAGGGACAGCTCGCTATGATAGCGGATGAAGCGCCGGGCCTGCCATTGCGCGCCAGGCCCAGGCATTTGCAGGGAAGCCCGCGAGGAACCGGCCCATGCGGCATTTCGCGCCGGGCGGCGCTTCGCGTGAAGGCGCGCGCCATCAGAGCGAGACGGCGCGCACGCTGTCGCTGCGCGCCCTCCATCAGCGCCGCGCTGCAGGCGCGGCGTCACCCGACTCAGTTGCGGGCGAAACTCGCCGTGCCGAGCGTCTGCAGCTTGTTCAGCATTTCGTCCGGCGGCAGGTAGCCGCCGATTTTGGTGCCGTCCGGCGCGAAGATCGTCGGCGTACCTTCGACGCCCACCTGGGTACCGAGGGTGAATTCCTCCGCGACCGGGTTGTCGCACTTCAACGGCGCCGGGTTCTTGCCGGTCTTCGCCGCGGTGAACGCGGCGTTGCGGTCTTTCGCACACCACACCGACACGGCCTTGTCGTACGAAGGCGAACCGATGCCGCTGCGCGGGAAGAACAGGTAGTCCACTTCGATGCCGCGCTTGTTGTATTCGGCGATCTGCGAATGCAGCTTGCGGCAGTAGCCGCAATCGATATCGGTGAACACGGTGACTTTGTATTTCGGCTTGCCGCCGTCCGCCGCGAAGACGATGCGCTTGCCGGCAGGCACTGCATCGACCTTGGCCTTCGCGTCGACAGCCATGCGCGCCGCAGTCAGGTCGCGCTTGGCCTGCGCGTCGTACAGCGTGCCCTGCATGAGATAGCGGCCATCGTCGCTGACATAGACCATCTGGCCGCCGACGATGACCTGCCGGTAGCCCGGCAGCGGCGCCGCCTCGACCTTGTCGATCTTCGCCTTCGGCACCAGCTCCTGCAGCGCCTTGCGCGCGGCGGCATCGGGCGCGGATTCGGCGGCCTGGACAGCCGGGATGCCGAGTACGCAGAACAGCGCGAGGGTGAGGCCGGCGCGCAGGAAAGGCACGCTCGAACGGGCGCCCGCAGCGACGCTGGACGAAGGGGCGACAGCTTGACGATAGGGCTTCATGGACGTCCTCAGTTCCTGGCCGCGCTGGCCTGGGCCAGGCGATCGAGTTCGGCAGCGAGTTGATCCGGCGACTGCGCGACCTGCCCCGCAATCTGGGTGCCGTCGTCGGCGAGAATGGTCGGCGTGCCGCTGATGCCGAGGGCCTGCGCGAGCTGGCTCAATTCCAGAACCGGATTCGCACAGGTGGCCTTGCCCGGATCCTGGCCGGCCATCGCTGCGGTAAAGGCATTCGGGCGGTCCTTCGAGCACCACACTGCCTCGGCCTTCTTGTCGGCGCCGGGGTGGATGGAGAGCGGATAGAACAGGTAGTCGACCGCGATGCCCTTCGCGTTGTACGCCGCGATCTGCTGATGGAAGCGGCGGCAGAACGGGCAGTCGACATCGGTGAACACGGTCACCGTGTGCTTGGTCTGCATCGGTGCCGGCGGCGCGAACACGATGCGCTTTTCCGGACCGATCTTGTCGAGCGCGAGCTTGCGTGCCTTCGCACGCGACCCGGCGGTCAGGTCGCGCTTGTCGCGCACGTCGTACGCATTGCCGTCGACGATGTAGCGGCCATCCTTGCTGACGTACAGGAACTGCCCCCCGGCGATGGCCTCGTAGAAGCCCGGAATCTCCGACTCCTGCACGGCATCGACCTTGACCTTCGGCGCCATCGCGGCAACCGCCGCGCGGACCGTGTCCTCGGGAGTCGCCGCAGATGCGGGGGCGCCCAGCAGAACGAGGAGAGCGGCCAGGGCCGACGAAAGACGGAGCGGAAGATGCATGACTACCTCGTACGCGGGAATCGATTCGGAAGCGAGACCGGAAAGCGGCCCTCGGTCTTGCAGCCGATCATGTAAAGGTCACGGGAGCGCGCTGTTGACCGGCTCGGACAGCACTTGGTTCCCTCGCGAGGGGCGATTCTTGCACGCGCAGGCACTGGGAGAAAGTGAAACCGGTCGAAATGACGGTTCGTTCATCACGCCAGCAGTGCCGTCCATCGCGCCACCACGCCGTTCATCCACGCGGATGATGCATCTCGTGCAGGCGTTTCAGGCCTTCTTTCGCGACCAGGGTGTAGATCTGCGTCGTCGACAGCGAACTGTGCCCGAGCATCAGCTGCAGCGCACGCAGATCGGCGCCATGATTGAGCAGATGCGTCGCGAACGAATGACGCAGCACGTGCGGCGAGATGCGCGACGAGGCGACGCCGGCCGCGAGCGCGTGCTTCTTGACCAGGGTCCAGAACATCTGCCGCGTCATCGCCGCGCGCCGGTTGCTGACGAACAGCGCCTCGCTGCGTGCGCCCTTGAGCAGCAGCGGGCGCGCCTCGCCGACATAGCGGGTGAGCCAGTGCGCCGCCTCGTCGCCGAGGGGAACCAGGCGCTCCTTGCCGCCTTTGCCGAGCACACGCAGCACGCCCTGGCGCAGGTTCACCTGGGCGGCCGTGATGTCGACCAGTTCGCTGACGCGCAGGCCGGTCGCATACATCAGCTCCAGCATGGCGCGGTCGCGCAAACCGAGCGGCGTTTGCGGCGGCGCCCGCAGTATTGCCTCGATTTCGTTCTCGGACAGGGCTTTGGGCAGGCTGCGCGGCAGCTTCGGCGCATCCAGCAGCAGGCTCGGGTCTGCCTGCACGCGCCCCTCGCGCAGCAGCAGCCGGTAGAAGTGCCGCAGGCATGAGAGCAACCGCGCGTTCGAGCGCGCCTTGTAGCCCTTGCCGGTCGAACCGCCCTTGGAACTGCGTTCGCTGAGATAGCTCTGCAGCTGCGCGCGATCGCTCGCCGCGAGCGAGCCGCCGCGCGCGGCCAGCCAGCGAGAATAGCCGGCGAGATCGAGCCGGTAGTTCGCCAGCGTGTTGTCGGCCAGGCCCAGTTCCGACCAGGCGCGCTCGATGAAGAATGCGATCAGCGCGGCATCGGCTTCCTGAAGGTCGCGATTCGCCGGCTTTTCCGCGCGCCGCGGCCTGCCTGCTTTGGGTGGCGCCGGCTTGCCTGTTGCGGGAATTTTTTTGACTGCTGCCATTCGATGCTCGCTCGCTTGCACATGCGAGCCTAAACCGTGACTCTAACCGCCGTCATCGTCCGCACCGCATCAATGCCGTCATCCACTCCTGCCCCGCTCTGGCTGCGCCTCGCTGCGGCGGCCTACGATCTGTTCCCACTGGCGGCCCTGTGGATGCTCACCGCCGGACTCTGCCTGCTGACCGTGGGCGGCCACGTCGATCTGGCGCATCCGCCGCTGGCGTGGCGCGTGTCACTGCGGCTTGCGCTGCTCGTGGTCACGGCTGCGTACTTCGTGATTTCTTGGTCGCGCGGCGGTCAGACGATCGGCATGCGTGCGTGGCGGCTGCGGGTCGTTTCGACGCAGGACGCGGCATTGTCGGGTTCGCGCGCGCTGGCGCGTTTTGCAGCGAGCCTGCTGTCGCTGCTCGCGCTCGGAATCGGTTTTTTCTGGTGCCTGTTCGAACCGGAACGGCGCGGCTGGCACGACCTGCTCGTCGGCAGCCGCGTGATCCGGCTGCCGAAGTGACGCTGCCGATCTAGGCTGCGAGCGCCTTCACGACCATGCTCTCGATCACGT
>DASWPR010000367.1:0-6906 GCA_036398455.1 Dokdonella sp. | reverse complement strand
ACCGCAACGCGCTGGCCGGCACCGCTGTCGTAGCTGATCACGCCGCCGGCGATGGCGCCGCCGAGATCCTGCGACCAGAGTTTCTTGCCGGCGGCCGCATCGAGCGCATACAGCGTGCCGCCCGCATCGCCGAAGAACAGCACGCCGCCGGCGGTCGGCGTGGTGCCGCCGAGCAGGGGTGCGGGCGCCTTGAACTGCCACTTGCGCTTGCCGCTGGTCGCATCGCTCGCGGTCATCCAGCCGGCCCACTTCTTCGTATCGTCGAGTTGGCCGAACCCATCCGGCGAGCCGCTCCACGGTTTGCCCGACGGCGCCTCGGCCAGGGTCTTCTTCGCGTCCGCTTCGGCGTGCACGGTGACGCACCAGTCGACTTCGCCGGTGAAGATCAGGTCGTGCGCCGGGTCATAGGCCGGACCGTTCCATTCGGCACCGCCTTGCGTGCCGGGGCAGAAGCGCGTGCCGTCCGCCGCGATCGGCGAATCGTCGTTGAACACGCGCGTCATCGGCTTGCGGTAGAGCGCCTTGCCGGCGGCGAGATCGAACACGTGCAGGTGGCCGTCCTTCGGCGTGACCGCCATCAGGTTGCGGCCGCCTTTGCTGGTGAACAGCGCCGGCGCCGCCGAGACGTCCCAGTCGTGGAAGTCGCGCGTCACCAGCTGGAAATGCTTCTGATACGCGCCGGTCTTCGCGTCGAGCACGACGATCGAGCCCGAGTACAGGTTCGTGCCTGCACGCACGGCGGGAACGAAATCGGGGGCCGGATTGCCGCCCGGCACATAGAGCAGTCCGCTGGCGGGATCGAGCGTATAGGACGTCCACGTAGCGCCGCCGGTGATCGGAAATCCCGCTTCGTTCTTCCATGTCAGCGCGGCATCGTCGGCCGCAGCCGGCGCGGCCGGGCCGCGGGCGAAGTCACCGGCTTCCTTCGGCACCAGGTAGAACTCCCACACGATGTGGCCGTCTTTCGCGTCGAGCGCGTACATGCGGCCCTTCACGCCTTTGTTGTCGCCGCCGGCATTGCCGATGAAGACGAGTCCGTTCCAGGCGATCGGCGCCGCCGGCACCGATTCGCCGCGGGCGGCGTCGGCGATGGTGGTCGCCCACAGGCGCTTGCCGGTCTTCGCCTCGTAGGCGAGCACGCGGCCGTCGCTGCTGCCGCGGAAGACGCGGCCATCGAGCCAGGCGATGCCGCGATTCACCTTCAGCGCGCCGGGTTCGAAGGTTTCATGCGAGCGCCAGGCTTCCTTGCAGCTGTCCGGATCGATCGCGAAGGTGTCTTGCTCCGTGGTGCCGAACAGCAGGCCGTCGACCTGGATCAGGCCGCTCTGGAAACCGGTCTGCTGGCCGGTGTCGTACTCGCACAGCACCTTCAGCGTATCGACGTTCTTCGTATTGATCGCGTCGAGCGCGACGTAGCGCTCGGAGGTCAGCGTGCGGTTGTAGCTCGGCCAGTCGACCGGTGCCGCCAGGCTGCTGCCCGCATGCCCGGCGAGAGCGCAAAGAACGAGGAGCGGAAGGGGTGTGCGCTGCATGCGGGGTTCCTTGCGAGGGGATGGTTCGGGTTCGATGATCGCGCAGCGCCGCGGGGGCTGCCAAGCACGTCGCCGGGTGGTGCATCGGATTCGACGCCAAAAGCAATGATCGCGCATGCCGGCTGAATCTTCGCGATCAGGCACCGAGAATGGCGTAAGGGCCGCCGCGTTCGAGTGCGCGTCCATAGGCGGGCCGCGCATGGATGCGTTGCAGCCACGCCGCGAGCCGCGGCCGGCTTGCGCCGAGCCCGCCGCGCGCGGCCGCGGCTTCGATCGGAAAGCTTAATTGGATATCGGCGCCGCTGAAGGCCGCGCCGGCGAACCACTCGCCGCGGGCCAGTTCGCTTTCCAGATAGTCCAGGTGCAGGCGCAGCTGCGGATCGATGAAGTCATGCCGCACCTTGTGCGCGATGCCCTTCGCGACGGGCTTCACGAAGAACGGCATCTTCGCGCTCTCGACGCGCTGGAAGATCAGCTTGAGCAGCAGCGGCGGCATCAGCGAACCTTCCGCATAGTGCAGCCATCGCGTGTAGCGCAGGCGGTCCGGCGAGCCGGCGGCCGGTGCGAGGCGTCCGTCGCCGTAGCGATCGATCAGGTATTCGATGATGGCGCCCGATTCGACCAGGATCAGGTCGCCGTCGGTGACGATGGGCGCCTTGCCGAGCGGATGCACGGCGCGCAATTCCGGCGGCGCCAGCATCGTCTGCGGATCGCGCCGATAGTGCACGATCTCGTACGGCGTGCCCAGTTCCTCCAGCAGCCAGAGCACGCGCTGCGAGCGTGAATTGTCGAGGTGATGTACGACGAGCATCGGCGACTCCGCTGCGCACGTGCGCAAGAATCGGATAGTACGCGAGCGCGGTCGCGGCGATGCTGGCGCCTCCCATCGAAGGAGTAGCGCGATGTCTTTCCGTATCCTCGGCCTGCCGGCGTCGCCGTTTGCCGAATTGTTCTCGCTCGACGACGCGCAGCTCGCCACGCGCGGTGCGCGACGCTCCCTCGCGCAGAGCGACAGCGGCTATCCCTGCCGCATCAGCCTGACCGACGCCGCGCGCGGCGACGAAGTGCTGCTGGTCAACTACGAGCACCAGCCGGCCGATTCGCCCTATCGTTCGCGTCACGCGATCTACGTGCGCAGGAACGAGCAGACCTACGACGCGATCGACCAGGTTCCCGAGCAACTGCGCCGCCGCATGCTGTCCGTGCGCGGATTCGACGCCGACGGCATGATGACCGAGGCCGATCTGATCGATGGCCCCGAACTGGAGGCTGCGATCGAGCGCTTCTTTCAGAACGAGCGCACACACTATCTGCACGTGCATTTCGCCAAGCCGGGCTGCTACGCCGCGCGTATCGAACGCGTCTGAGCGAACGGATCGAGCGCCGCGCGCGGCGTGTGCGCGATACGCCGCCCGCGCGATCGGCTCAGCGCGATGTCTTCGCGCCGCGCCGTTTCGAGGGTGCGCCCGCGCCGCGCACGAATGCCGCGGCCTCTTCCAGCAGCCAGCTGCGGAATGCCTTGAAGCCGGCATGCTCGGCCGAGCGCTGCGGATAGACCAGATAGTGCGCATAGCGCGACTGCATGCGTTCGGGGAACAGCGCCACCAGATGGCCGCTTTCGATCAGCGGACGCACCATGGTCGCGCGCCCCAGGGTGACGCCCATGCCTTCGAGGGTCGCGCGCTGCGCAGTCTCCGAATCGCTGAACGTCGCGACATAGCGTGCCGGTTCGCGTCCGCCGAACTGCTCGAACCAGCGCGGCCACGGATCATCCGGACACAGCAGGGGCCACTCGCCGAGCTGATCCAGACGCGGCCGCTTGCGCCGGCGCAACAGCTGCGGGCTCGCCACCGGGGTCAGCCATTCCTCGAACAGCAGTTCCGCCTGCACGCCGTTCCATTGCCCGGCGCCGTAGCGCAATGCGCCGACGAAGCGGCCGTCGGCGAAGTCGACGCGTTCGATCGATGAATCGAGGTTGATCTCCAGCTCCGGATGCTGCGCCACGAAGCGCGGCAGCCGCGGCACCAGCCAGCTCGACGCCATCGACGGCAGCGCACTCAGGCTGACCACGCTCTCGCGGCGCATGCACAGCGGCCGCAGTGCGCTCTCGATCGCATCGAGCTGCGGGCCGACGCGCTGCAGCAGCAGATCGCCCTCGACGGTGAGCGTGAGGCCACGCGGCCCGCGCACGAACAGACGGCAATTGAGCCGCTGTTCGAGCAGGCGGACCTGATGGCTGAGCGCGCTGACGGTCAGATGCAGGCGCTCCGCCGCACGCGTCATGTTCTGCGCGCGCGCGGCCGTCACGAAGACCTGCAGCGCATTCAGGGGAATGCGTTCCACGTTCGATATTCCTCAAGTCTGGCTATCAAAGATGTCGCTACCGCCGACGTTTGCAGGCGCCTATCGTGGCTCTCAGGTCATCAATCTGCAAGCAGAGGAGAGGCATCCGTGTTGAGAGAATTGAACAACATCGCAAGCGACATGCTGGGCCTGCATGGCTATCCGATGCAGCCGGTCGCCTGGGGCGAAATCTTCGGCAAGCGTGCCCGCGCGGACGCAGCGAAGACAGTCGCCAGGCCTTCCGTCCACGTTCCGGCAACGCCCGCAGACACCTCGCGCGATGCAGCGCCGGCGCCGCTCGGCGCGCGGAGTCACGCATGAGCATCGTTCCCGGCAGCAGCCGCCGCGCGCTGCCGCTGCTCGCGGCCGGCGTGACCGTCGTACTGTGGTCTTCGGCGTTTGCGGCGATCGCCTTCGGCCTGCGCGCGTTTTCTCCGGCCGAGCTGTCGCTGCTGCGCTTCGCCATCGCTTCGCTGTGCCTGGCAGTTCCCGTCGCGTTCGGCGCGATACGCCTGCCGCCGCTGCGCGACTGGCCGGCCGTCATCGTGCTCGCATTGATCGGCATGACGGTGTACCAGCTCAGCCTCGGCTATGCGATGACGCGCATCCCCGCCGGCGCGGCGGCGGTGATCATCGCGCTCGCGCCGGGCGTGACGGCCGCGCTCGCCGCGCTGCGTCTGCGCGAGGCATTGACCGCGCGCATGGGCGTCGGCCTCGCGGTCGCCTTCGCCGGTGCGATCCTGGTGACGCTCGGCTCCGGCCGCGAGATCCGCTTCGAGCCGATGGCGCTGCTGGTGCTGCTGGCGGTCCTCGCCACCAGCATCTATTTCGTCTGGCAGAAGCCCCTGCTCGCGCGTACGAATGCCCTCGGCTTCACCACGGCGAGCATCTTCGCCGCGACGCTCGGCCTGCTGCCGTTCGGGTTGCATCTGCCGCAGAAGATCGCGCTCGCATCGTCGGCGCAGCTGGCCTCGGCCGTGTACCTCGGCATCGCACCGACCGTGCTCGGCTATCTGTGCTGGAACTGGGCCCTGTCCCGTGCGCCGGCGGCGACGATATCCAGCTTTCTCTACGTGCAGCCGCTGCTGGCCGGCCTGATGGCCTGGTTGTGGCTGGGGCAGACCCTCGGTGCGCTGGCGATCGCCGGCGGCGTCCTCGCGGTCGGCGGCGTGGTGCTGACGATCCGCGGATCGCGTGCGAAACCTGCGCTCGCGACGGCGGCGCCGACCGCCGCTGTCGTCACCAGCGGTACTGCCGCAACAGAAATCGCCGCAACAGAGATTGCCGCAACAGGAACTGCCGCAATGGGCGCCGGCGCGATCGGCACCCGCGCCATCGGCGCGTGCGCTCGTGGCTGAGGATCGCAGAGGGCGGAGCGTGCGTCAGCGCATGTGAACGCGATGTGCAGGTCGCGCCGTTGGCGACCTGTAAGAACGCGCAGGTGTCCAGCCGTCTCCGCTGCCGCCAATCTCCGGTTGCAGGCGTAGCTGGACATCATCCCATGACGAACATCCGTACCTTCCACGGTTTCACGCCGGAGATTTCGCTGCTCGCCTATGTCGACCCTGCAGCGCAGGTGATCGGCCACGTCAAGATCGGCGACGACAGCTCCGTCTGGCCCTGTGCCGTGATCCGTGCGGATTCGCACGCGATCCGCATCGGCGCGCGCACGAACATCCAGGATGGCGCACAACTGCACGTGACGCATGACGCGCAGTACACGCTCGGCGGCTTCGCGCTGACCATCGGCGACGACGTCACCATCGGCCACGGCGCCGCGCTGCATGGCTGCACCGTGCAGGGGTCCAGCCTGATCGGCATGAATGCGACGATCCTCGACGGTGCGCTGATCAAGAAGCACAGCATCGTCGGCGCCGGGGCAGTGGTCACGCACGGCAAGATCGTCGGCGAAGGCGAGCTCTGGCTCGGCAATCCGGCGCGCTGCGTGCGCATCCTCTCGTCCGACGAATTGCAGCAGATCCACTACGCCTCGCGGCAGTTCGTCAAGCTGCGCGCTCACTATCGCGACCAGCAGCGGCCGGTCGGCGCCAGTGTCGGCCACGAGTACGACCGTCGCGTGGTGCCTGCCTGAGCGGATCCGCGTTGCGTTCGTGGCTCAGGCCGGGTCCGCGCCGGTATCGAACAGTCCGCTCTGTGCCGGCGCCTCGTGCGCCGGCTGGAAGTTCGCAAGGCCCACGCCGACGAGGCGATACAGCGTCGTCGGCGGCTGCCTGACCTGCTCGCGCAGTTCGAGCGCGATGCGCGTCAGTTCCTCCTGCGAGCGCGGCGGCGCTGCCGGCGTATGGCTGCGCGTGAGGATGCGGAACTCCTTCGTCTTCAACTTCAGGACGACCGTGCGGCCGATGCGCTCGGTCTTGCGCGTCGCCGTCCATACTTTTTCGGCCAGCTCGCGGATCGTCGCTTCGATCTCGCCGAGCGGCCGGTCGTCGGCGAAGGTGTCTTCGGCCGAGATCGACTGCGTCGGGCGGTCCGGCCTGACCTCGCTGCGATCGATGCCGCGCGCCAGTTCGGACAGGCGCCGGCCGTAGCGGCCGAACTGACGTTCCAGCGCTTCCAGGCCGACCTCGCGCAACTCGCCGACGGTGCGGATGCCGAGCGCGGCGAGCTTGCCGTCCATGACCTTGCCGACGCCGTGGATGCGTGACACCGGCAGCGGCTGCAGGAAGGCGGCGACGTCGGCCGGGCGGATCACGAACTGGCCATCCGGCTTGCGCCAGTCGGAGGCGATCTTGGCGAGGAACTTGTTCGGCGCCACCCCGGCCGATGCGGTGAGCTGCGTCTCGTCGCGAATCTGCGTGCGGATCAGCGTTGCGATTGCCGTCGCCGACGGCAAGCCGGATTTCGGCGCGGTCACATCGAGGTAGGCCTCGTCCAGCGACAGCGGTTCGACCAGATCGGTCTGGCGCAGCAGGATTTCGCGCACCTGTTTCGACACGGTGCGGTAGCGAACGAAGTCGGGCGGCACGAAAACCGCATCCGGGCACAATCGCTCGGCGCGCGCCGCCGGCAT
>DASWPR010000366.1:0-2644 GCA_036398455.1 Dokdonella sp. | reverse complement strand
AGCGCCAAGACCACGTCATACTTCTCATCGACGTCATTCCCGCGAAGGCGGGAATCCATCGGGGTTCCGGCCCCGAGAAAAACCAGCTCCCACATCCGCGCAAGCAACGGTACGACACCGTACAACTCAACTAGCAGGTCGGCGATGCACAGCACTACCATCACTCTCGACGGCAACAGCCTCACCCGCGTCCAGCTCGTCGCGATCGCCTGCAAAGGCGCCGGCGTTTCGCTCGACGAAGCCCAGCTGACGCACGTGCGGCGCGCGGCCGACTTCATCGCCGACAAGGTCAGCTGCGGCGAACCGATCTACGGCGTCACCACCGGCTTCGGCAGCAATGCGGACAAGCTGCTCGGCGCGCACCGCGCGCGCGATGAGCTGCCGGGCGGCAATCCGGAACAGCGCGACGGCACCCTGCTGGAAGAGCTGCAGCACAACCTGGTGATCACGCATGCGGTGTGCGTCGGCGAGCCGTTCGCGGTCGAGGTGGTGCGCGCGATGCTGGCGATCCGCATCAACACGCTGATGCGCGGGCATTCCGGCATTCGCGTGGCGACGTTGAAGGCGCTGGCGGAACTGCTCAATCGCGACATCATTCCGGTGATTCCGCAGAAAGGCTCGGTCGGTGCGAGCGGCGATCTCGCGCCGCTGTCGCATCTGGCGATCGTCCTGCTCGGCGGCGGCGAAGCGTTCTATCAAGGCGCGCGGATGAGCGGCGCCGACGCGCTGCAGCGTGCCGGCCTCGCGCCGCTGCGGTTGTCGTTCAAGGAAGGGCTCGCGCTCAACAATGGCACCGCGCAGATGCTCGCCTGCGGCGTGCTCGCGCTGGATCGCCTCGAAACGCTGATCGCGACGGCCGATCTCGCTGCGGCGATGACGCTCGACGCCTTTGCCGGACGCAAGGGCGCGTTCAAGCCCGAGGTGCATGCGCTGCGCCCGCATCCGGGCCAGGTCGAAACCGCCGCGCAGATTCGCGATCTGCTCGGCGGCTCCACGCTCGCCGACATCCCGTATCACCTGGTGCCGCGTTTCCGCACCTGGCTTGCCGATTCGTGGACCGAAGCGGAAGACCAGCAGCAGCATTTCGATATCGCCTGGGACTACGTGCCGCCGGGCCAGCGCCATGGCCGCGAGACGTTCTATCAGCGTTTCCTGCCGTTCAAGGGCGGCAAGAAGCATCAGCCGCAGGACGCCTACTGCCTGCGCTGCATGCCGCAGGTGCACGGTGCCGTGCGCGATGCCGTCGCGCAGGCGGCGCGCGTGTTCGAGATCGAATTGAATGCGGTCACCGACAATCCATTGATCTTCCCCGATGCCGAGAACGCCGAGGTCATCGAGGACCAGGTCGTCTCCGCCGGTCATTTCCACGGCATGCCGCTGGCGCTCGCGATGAGCTACGTGAAGGCGGCGATTCCGGTGCTCGCGTCGATCTCGGAGCGGCGCTTGAACAAGCTCGTCGACCCGGCCACCAACGACGGGTTGCCCGCATTCCTGATCGGCAACGAGGACGCGACCGACTCCGGTTTCATGATCGTGCAGTACACCGCGGCGGCGCTGGTCAACGACCTCGCCACGCGCGCGCATCCGGCGTCGGTGTATTCGATTCCGACCAGCGCGAACGCCGAGGATCATGTCTCGATGGGTGCGAACGAAGCGCGTCACGTGCTCGAAATGACCGAGGATCTCGGCCACGTGCTGGCGATGGAGCTGTACACCGCCGCGCAGGCGCTCGACTACCGCCAGGACATGCTCAACGCCGCGCGCCGACTCGCCAAGCGCGGCGACTGGCGTGCGCTGGCCGGCAAGATCGCGAACGCGCCGCACGCGCAGCATCCGTCGCGCGCGCAGTTCGAAACCGAAGTGCAGGCGCTCACCAAGGCGCTCGCCGAGGCGAACGACTTCCATGCGGGCGCTGCCGTCGCGGCCGCGCACGCGAAGATCCGCGAGCGCGTTGCCTTCATGTCGCGCGACCGTGCGATGGACGGCGATGTGCGTGCGATGTGCGAGCTGGTGACGTCGGGCGCGCTGGTTCGCTGAACTCAAGAAGGCACCGCGCATCGGCGTCATCCGCCGATGCGCAAAAGTTGCTCAGCGCGTCTCGAATCCGTTCTTGAAGATCGTGTCGTCCGGCTGCTGCTGCGCGCGGCAGGCGTCGCCGCCGGCTTCGAGCTTGATGTTGTCGATCGCCCAGCCGGGTGCGTTGACGCCGCCATCGCTGCTCAGGCGGAAGCGCAGCTTGAACGTGGCCGACCCGTTCGCGTCGGCGGGCAGGTCGACGTGATGCGATTGCCACGTGCTCTGGCCGGTGCATGAATAAGCGTTCGTCCAGTTCGAGCCGTCGGTACTGTATTCGACATAGCCGTGGTCGTAGCCGTTCTCGGTGTCGCAGCGATCGTTGAAATCGACCGCGATGTCGCTGTAGCCGGTGAGATCGCGTGCATTCGTCAAGGTGAGGGAACTGCTGAGGTTGTCGGCGTAGTTCGGCGTGTTCCACGCGTGTGTCGCGTGGCCGCCCACGTTGTTCGCGATGACCCACGGCGACTGCGCCGTCCACAGCGTATTGCCGCTTTCCACATCGTCGCTGAGCAGCGTGCAGTTCGGCAGCAGCTGGAAGTCGCGCGTGCTGGTCTGTGTGCCGGTCAGC
>DASWPR010000365.1:0-6527 GCA_036398455.1 Dokdonella sp. | reverse complement strand
GAAGATCAAGGTGCCGCCGGAGCTGCCGGCCGAGGTGCCCGGCACGCTGCCGCCGAGGATGACCGGGCTGTTCGGTTTTTCCTCGAGCGTGGTGATGTCGAGCGCATGCAGGCGCTGGCAGAACGTCGGGTTGGGCGGGTTGGGCGCGGGAGCCGGGGGATTGCAGCCGCCCGTCTCGAGCGTACGCGCCACCAGGTACATCGTGTTCGTCGCAAGGTCGATATGCGGCGTGCTCTCGATGCCGACGTTACCGATGATGTTGTCGTTGTAGCCGAGGATTTCCAGGATCGTATTGGCCCTGGATCCCGGCACTTCGGTGGTCAGGTCGAACGACAGCAGCGGCGTGTCCACGTTCGAATCCGCGTCGAATGCATACACCCAGTCGTTCATCGTGACCACGTACAGCACGTTGTGCGTGCCCTGGCCCGGGATCGCGACGTTGCGCACGTAGAGCGGCTGCGCATAGACCTGGCCGTTCACCGTGTAGGACCACAGCTTGCCGAAGGTCGACGCCGTCACGTTCGCCGTGGTCAGCTGGGTCTCCTGCAGGTTCGCGCCGAGGCGCGAGCCGTCGTAGCGCTCGGTGAGGACGTCGATCTGTGCCTGTGCGAGCGTGCCGCCCAGGGCCAATCCGAGAATGCCGAACCGCGAAAACGCGCGCAAACCAGCCATCATGACTCAATCGCCCCTGTGGAATCCTCCCATCCTAGCGGAAGACAGCCTGCACATTCACCGGCCGGGCGAAAAGTTTGCAGCCCGGCCTGGCGCAAGCCCGCTACAGCAGGCATAACCTCCGGCGAACGCGGCGCGTGCGAAGATGTGCCGTCTTCAAGCGGAGATACCCATGATCGCTCGTGTCTGGCGCGGCATCACGCTGGCGGAAAAAGCGGATGCCTATATCGCTTATCTGAACGAGACCGGCCTGAAGGACTACGCCAAGACGCCGGGCAACCGCGGCGTGACCGTGCTGCGCAGGCTGCAGGGCGAGCACAGCGAAATCGTGCTGATCTCGCTGTGGGAATCGATGGCCGCGGTGCGCGCGTTCGCCGGCGAGAATCCGGAACGCTCGGTGTACTACCCGGAAGACGAAGACTACCTGCTGGAAATGGAACCGCTGGTGCGCCACTACGAGGTGGCCGACCAGATCCTGCCCGCCGACGCCGGCACGGCGAACGCGCAGCGCTGAACGAACGCGGCGATCCGGGCTAGACTCGGCCGCTCATCATCGCCTGATCGATCTTTCTGGGGAGAAAGCCGATGCCGTCGCATTCCGCGCGAATGTTCGCGCTGCTGTTGTCCCTCGTCGCCTGCGCCGCCGTCCACGCCGCGGCCGGGCCGTCCCTCACCGCCGACATGCGTGCCTTGGCCGCCGCGAGGCCGTCCGCGCCGCGACCGCTCGCGCCGATGCACGCAACCCCGTGCGTCGACGGCCTCGCCGGCAGCTATCCGTGCTCGAACATCGATCTACTCGCATTCGTGCCGCTGGCCGAGTTTTCCTCCGCCAGCACCAACAGCCTGTGGGGCTGGACCGATGCGCAGTCGGGCATCGAATACGCACTGATCGGCACCGACAACGGCACCGCGTTCTACGAGCTTTCGACGCCCGATCACCCGCACTACCTCGGCAAGCTGCCGACGCACGCCGGCACCGGCAGTTCGCTCTGGCGCGATGTGCGCGTGTACGCGGACCACGCCTACGTCATCAGCGACAACAACCCCGGCCATGGCCTGCAGGTATTCGACCTGACCCGCCTGCGCGGCGTGACCACGCCGCAGACCTTCAGCGAAGACGGCCACTACGGCGCGTTCGGCAGCAGCCATACGATCTCGATCGACGAGGCGACCGGCTTCGCGATGATCGCCGGCGCCGACATCACCTGTCCCGGCGATACGCACAGCGGCGGCCTGCAGATTCTCGATCTGCACACGCCCGACACGCCGACGCTCGCCGGCTGCGTGCCGACCGGCGGCTACACGCACGAGTCGCAGTGCTGGGTGTACACCGGGCCGGACAGCGCGCACGCCGGCAAGGAACTGTGCTTCAACGCGAACGGACCGACCAAGCGCATCGCGATCGTCGACGTCACCGACAAGAGCGCGCCGGTGACCTTGTCCTCGACGACCTACACCGGCGCGGCCTATCCGCATCAGGGCTGGCTCACCGACGACCAGCGCTATCTGCTCGTCGACGACGAACTCGACGAAACGAGTTTCGGCCACAACGCCTACACCTACGTGTGGGATGTCAGCGATCTGGAAGCGCCCGTGCTGGTCGGGCGCCACGAACATGCGCTGTCGGTGATCGACCACAACCTCTACGTGCACGGGCAGTACGTCTATCAATCCGACTACGAAGCCGGCGTGCGCATCCTGCGCATCGACAACCTGTCGAAGGCTGCGCTGAGTGAAGTGGCGTATTTCGATACCTACCCCGCCAGCGATCACGCGCAGTTCAACGGCAGCTGGAACAATTTTCGCTTTCCGGCAAGCGGCCACGTGATCGCGACGGGCATCGACGAAGGCTTCTTCGTACTCGATCCACACCTGTGCGAAGCGCCCGCCTCGCCCGCCGACCTGCAGGCGAACGCGAACGGCGACCACCGCATCGACCTGGCATGGAATGCGGCCGGGATCAACGATGCGAGCTATCGCGTCGAACGCGCGCAGGGCGGCTGCAACGGCAGCTTCGAGACGATCGCCGACGCACTCGCCGCGGCGACGTATTCCGATACCAGCGCATCCGGCAGCGTCAGCTACGGCTATCGCGTCGTCGCCCACGACGCCAGCGGCCAATGCACCTCGCCCGCTTCGACCTGCGTCGAGGCGCAGACGAGCGGCACCTGCACGGCGCCGCCGCTGTTCGCCGGCATCGTCCTCGCCAACAATGCGGCGGCGGCGCAATGCCGCGTCGACCTGCTCTGGAAACCCGCCTCCCCGGCCTGCAGCGACAGCGCCACGTATTCGGTATATCGCTCGCTCGATGCCGAATTCGAACCGGCGCCGTCGAACCGCATCGCCAGCGGTATCGCGAACCCGACGTACAACGACGCGGGCGTCATCAGCGGCACACCGCTGTTCTATGTCGTGCGCGCGACCGACGGCACCAATGGCGCCGAGGAAACCAATCAGATCCGTCTCGGCGCCACGCCGACCGGCCCTGCCGTGGACGGCACCTTCGCCTCCGGCGCGGAACCCGGCGACCCGCTGTTCGACGCAACCTCGATCATCCTGCCGGGCAGCGGCAGCCGGCATCCGGATCAGATCGAACACGCCGGCTGGCATCAGTCGACCGAGCACGTGCACGGCGGCACGCAAAGCTTCTGGTCAACCGCGGCGAACAATCTGTGCGTGAGCCTGGTCACGCCGCCGCTCGAGCTCACTGCCGGCGCGCAATCCAGCCTGTCGTTCTGGTCCGCCTGGGATATCGAGCAAGGCTGGGACGGCGGCGTCATCGAGGTCTCGACCGACGACGGCACGACGTGGACCCGACTGGCGCCGGACGACGGCTACCCCGGCGTGATCGATCAGGGCGGCACCTTGTGCGGCATCGCCGAAGGCGACGGCGCGTTCACCGGCACCGATCAGTTCACCTGGTCGTCGCACACGGTCGACCTCGCCGCCTACGCCGGTCAAGACGTCAAGCTGCGCTGGCTCTATCGCACCGATGCCGCACAGACCGGCGCCGGCTGGTTCGTCGACGACATCGCATTGACGCATGCGCAGGTGCCGGGCATGTGCCTCGCGGCGGCCGAGCTGATCTTCAGGGACGGATTCGAGGATGCCGCGCGCTGAGTCGAGGCGCGCTCACGGGCGCTCGCCGATCCGGCGAGCACCCGTGGAATCCGATCAAGGAATCACGACGGCATTGCCGCGGCGATCGTAGGCGTACTCGGTGATCGTCGCCGGAAAACCATTCGAAGACGGCTGCGTGATCAGATGCGCGTAGCCGTAGTTGATGCGGCCGCTGACCGAATTGATGAACTGGAACCCGATGTAGGCGTCCACCCCATCCGGGCTGGCCCAGGTGGCGCAGCCGGGGACCGAGGCCGGGAAGTCGAAGGTCTGCGCCGGACCCACCGTGTCTCCCGAATACAGCGGTTGCGAGACGGCGTACGGATCGTCCGGATCGTCCGTGTTGATGGAGGCGACGATGCCATAGCTGTGGCTCGCGCCCGGCGGGTCGGCGTCGTCATTGGTCGGGTAGCGGAACACCAGGTAGGTATGACCGAGCACGAACAGACTGGATGCCGGCCGGAAATGGTAAGTGCTGTCGCACGGCGCATCGGCGGAGCCGTAGCACGTGGCCGCGGTCTCCCAGTTGATGCTGGCGCCCCAGATGTTCACCGGGATGTCGAGGCCGACGTCGGCAACCTGGCGGACGTCGTCTTCCAGATCGCTCTGGAAGACGACGTCGGCGGGGTCGAGGGCGAAACTGGCGACGATCTCGCAATCGAACTGGATTGGGCCGATGGTCCAGCTGCCGTCGCCGTTGTCGACGCCGCTGCAGGCGCTGGCGTCGACGCCGGTCAACCGGTAGCCGGGGTCCGCGGCGACGGTCACCGTGGACATCGCGCCGTCGTCCACCTGCTGCGTGGCCGGCAGGATGCTGCCATGACCGACCAGCGTAGCCGGACCGGTCACGCTGCTGCTGACGGTGAACTGCGTGGGCGTGCCATGAGGCGTGGCGGAATGCGCCGCTGCCGCCATGCCGAGGAGGCAGAGCGCGGGCAGGAAGATGGATCTGGGCGTCATGGTCGGTATCCGGGCAAGAAGTCGGTGGCGCCTGCGACGAGCGTCAGGCGTTCACAGACGCTAGTGCGCGCGCACCCACGCCGCTATATCCAGACGATGGCGTTTCCATTGCGTTTTCGTAGCGGGGCCACTGCCGATCGATGGCTGGTGCCGTCAGGGCACGGCGACGGGCGGCGCGGAGTCGCACGGCGCCCTGTGCCGCATCAGCGCGTGGCCGTCGCGGCATGCGTCGCACCGCTGTGCAGCAGCGGTTCGCCGACACCGGCCGGGGTGGCCAGTTCGCGCGGGAGCGCACGCTCGCCCGCGAGCCGCAGCGCCTGCGCAGTCGCCGCCTCCGCCGCCGCCGTATCGCCGAGCGCACGATAGAGCCGCGCCTGCAGCACGGCGGCCTCGAAATCACGATCGGCATAGCGCGCGACCATGCCGATCACGCTGCTCGCCTGCGGCAGGTCTCCCCGTGCCAGCAGATAGAGTCCATAGGAGGCGACGGTATCGGCCAGCGGCGCCGGCACGCCCCAATGCGTCGCCAGCGCCAAGGCCTCGTCGTAGCGATGACGCGCAGCCGGATCGTGATCGACCGCTGCGCGCTCGGCCCCCGCCAGCTGCAGGGTGAGCTGCACTTCCGGATTGCCGGCCGGCGACCAGGCCGCGAACGACGTCAAGGCCGCCGCCGCTTCCTCGCCGCGACCCAGGCGGTCGAGACTGCGCACGACGATCAGCCAGGCCTGTGCGCGGATATCGTCGTACGTCGGTGCCGGCCGCACGACGAGGCATTGCCGCGCCAGCAGCAGCGCCGCGGCCGGCTGGCCGCCGTCGAGGTCGATGCGCGCCTCCATCGCCCGTGCGACCGCCTGTTCCACCGCCGACTCTTCGCCGGACGTCTGCGCAATCAGTTCGTCTAGAAGGACGCGCGCCTCGCCAAGACGGCCGTTGCGGCGCAGTGCATCGGCGCGCTGCAGCACCGTGGCGTAGCGGATGCTCGCGTCGGTGACGCGGTCGAGCACGGCAATCGCCTCGTCGCTGCGTTTGAGCGCATCGAGCGGCTGCAGCAGCGCCAGGTGCGCGGCCGTCTGGTTGTTCAGCGAGACCACCCGCTCATTGTTCATGCCGAAGCGGCGGAAGGTCTCTTCGATGCGCCGCTGCACCGACACCACTTCGCCATAGCGGCCGAGCGCCATGTCCATCACGCTCTCGTTGCCATCGACCTTGGCCAACTGCAGCGCATCGCCGGCCAGCGTCAATGCGATACGCGCGCGCGCGTTGTCCTGCGCCGCCGCGTCGTAGTGCTCCTGCAGTTTGCGCACGATGGCGCGATCGCTGTAGACCCGCCCGAGTTCCGCCGGCTGGCCGAGCGTTTCCAGCAGCGCGATCGCACGGTCGCAGGCGCGCTCGCCCGACTCCGGCTCGCCGACGCGCGCCAGGGCGATGCACAGGTAGCTTTCGATGCGCGCATGCAGCAGCGCATCGCTCTCCGGCGACACGCGCTCGGCGAGCGCGGCCAGGCGCGCGCGCGCCGCCTCGAACGCGCCGGTGCGCAGGTCGATCTGGGCGATGCGCAGCTGCACGTCGGGCATGTTCTGCAGGTCGGCCGCAGCGGACGCGATCAGCGCGCGTGCCTGGGCCGGATCGCCGCCGAGGCGGGCAGCGTCCACCCGCTGCAACAGTTCCGCCTGCGACAGGCGGGCCGGGTCCATCCGCTCGCGGCGCGCGGGTTTGCCGAGCAGCTCCAACAAGGCGTCGGCCGCCTTGCCGGCCGCGGCGATGGCGCTGTCGTC
>DASWPR010000364.1:0-1694 GCA_036398455.1 Dokdonella sp. | reverse complement strand
TATCGCCCGGATACGCCGCAGGATCAGCGCGGCGACGCGCCGTACGACTGGACCGGCGACGTCAATCCGCCGGAGAAAGTGCTCAAGGCGGCGCAGAAGCTCGACCTCGATCCGGTTGCCGGCGAGCGCGACTTCAACGCGACGATCAGTTTCAAGTATCGCGCCGATCCCGGCCGCTACGTGTTCGTGCGCATCGCCAAGGGATTGGAATCGTTCGGCGGCTATCGGCTGGCCGGCGGCTGGCAGAACGTCGTGCGCGTGCCCGACTATCCGAAAATGCTGCGCTTCATGGCCGACGGCGCGCTGCTGTCGCTCGGCGGCGACAAGCGCGTGGCTGTGGTCGCGCGCAACGTGCCGGGCATGAAGCTGGAGATCGGCCGCGTGCTGCCCGAGCAGATCCAGCATCTGGTCGCGTTCAACCGGTCGGGCACCTTCGCCAAACCGGAATTCGACGGCATCAGTGCCGACAACATCACCGAGCGCTTCGAAGAGAAGATTCCGTTCGGCGCGGACGATCCAACCAAGCCGCACTACCAGGGCGTCGATCTCGGCCATTATCTCGGCAAGGAAAAGCGCGGCGTATTCCTGCTCAAGCTGACCGGCTACGACAAGAAGCAGGATGCCGCGAACGCACCGGCCGCCGCCAAGGCGGAGGTGTCGACCGCGAGCGACACCGGCGCGGCCGACGACGAAGAGGAAGGCAGCGAGGAAGGTGCCGGGGAAGGCGAGAGCGAGTCCGGCGATACGGAGGGCGGCGCGACCGACTACTCCGAGTTCACCGATTCGCGCCTGATCGTCGTCACCGATCTCGGCACGGTCCTGAAGAAATCGCTGGACGGCAGTCTCGACGTGTTCGTGCAGTCGATCCGCAGCGGCGCGCCGGTCGACGGCGCCAGGGTCGAGATCCTCGGCAAGAACGGGCAGAGCCTGGTCAACGCCAGCAGCAGCGCGGACGGGCGTGCGCATTTCGACGCGCTGCAAGGCTTCGAGCGCGAGAAGGCGCCGATGCTCGTCGTCGTCAAGAAGGGCGAGGACTTCGCATTCCTGCCGTACAACGGCCGCGACCGCCGGCTGGATTTCTCGCGCTTCGACATCGGCGGCATCCGCAATGCGCGCGATGCGGGCCAGCTCGCGGCGTATCTGTTTTCCGATCGCGGCCTGTACCGGCCCGGCGAAACATTCCATGTCGGCTTGATCGTGCGCGCGGCCGATTGGGCGCGCAGCCTGAAGGGCGTGCCGCTGCAGGCCGACATCGTCGATCCGCGCGGACTGGTGGTCGATACGCGCAAGCTGAAACTCGGCGACAGCGCATTCGAGGAACTCGCCTACGCGACGCAGGAGACCGCCCCGACCGGCGCATGGAGCGTGAACCTTTCGCTGGTCAAGGAAGGCGGCGCGACGAGCCCGCTCGGCAGCGTCACCGTGCAGGTCAAGGAATTCCTGCCCGACCGCATGAAGGCGAGTGCGCACCTGTCGCACGAGGTTGCCGAAGGCTGGGTCAAGCCGGACGACCTCAGCGCGCGCATCGGCCTGATGAACCTGTTCGGCACGCCGGCGCAGCAGCGCCGCGTCGAGGCCACGCTGACGCTGTCGCCGTCGTGGCCGACCTTCGCCGCGTATTCGGGCTATGCGTTCTTCGATCCGAACCACGCCAAGGAAGGCTACAGCGAACCGCTCGGCGAAAAGGAGACCGA
>DASWPR010000363.1:0-1980 GCA_036398455.1 Dokdonella sp. | reverse complement strand
CCGGAGTGGCGCACCAGCGCAGCGATCACATGGCTGTGCTGGGTGGCCGCACGAACGTTCGCGATTGCCACATCGCGCGCGCTGTCGGCCGGCACCAGCCGCACGACCGCGTCGCTCGACAGCACGGCCAGGCCGGACGCGCGCAGGCGTGTCGCCATCAGATCCATCAGACCCAGTCGCAGCCAGCCCTCATCGGGCGCGGCCGCCACCTCGACCGGCAGCACGACGGCGACGCCGTCCATCGGCGCCGTCGGGGCCGGCGCCGAGATCGACGCGGGGACGGCGACGGGCCGCGCGACCCATTCACGCCACGCAGCGGCGCCGGCTGCCAGCAGGAGGATCAGCCCGGCCACCGCGAGAATCAGTCGCCTGCGCCCGGTCGGCACCTCCGCCGGCGCAGCGGCAGCCGCCGCCGTGGCAGCGGCCGCTTGCGATGCCAGGTCGCCGGTCTGCGCTGCAGCGACCTTCGCCGCGACCGGCTCCGTCGGTGCCGCCTCCGTTCCCGTACGCGTGGGAGCGCCCCATTGATAGCCGAAGCGCGGCACCGTGCGCAGGAAACGCTGTTCCTCGGCGGTGTCGCCAATCGCGCGCCGTGCGGTCAGGATCGTCTTGCCCATCACCGCGTCGCTGACGCTGGCCTTGCCCCACACCGCAGCGACGAGTTCGTCGCGCCCGACCGCGCGATCGCGATGCTGGATCAGGTAGGCGATGCAATCGAAAACGATCGGCGACAGGTTGACGCGCTCACCGCCGCGCAGCAGCTCGCGCTGGGCGATGTTGATGCTGCAGTCACCGAATTGGAAAACAGCAGGAGGCATGCGGGCAGGGTAGCAATCGCGCGAGGTGGGGCAAAGCCGTCCGCGTTCGCAGGCCATCTTCTCCAGCGGCCGTTTCTCGAACCTCCAACGCAGGACATTGGCGCAGGAGGCGCGCGCACTCTCGAAACGCCAAGCCGCGGCCTCGCGGCGACGCACTGTTGAAACTCGGCGCGCTCGCAAAAAGGACGGGGGACGAAGACCAACGGCCCGCGAGGGTCGTTGGCCTTCAGGTGCGGCCGCGCGCTACTTCTTCTTCGGGATGTACAAATCCGTGATCGTTCCCTCGTACACCTCGGCCGCCATGCCGATCGATTCGCTCAAGGTCGGATGCGGGTGGATCGTCAATCCGATGTCGGCCGCTTCCGCGCCCATCTCGATCGCAAGCGCGACTTCGGCGATCAGGTCGCCGGCGTTCGGCGCGCAGATGCCGGCGCCGATGACGCGATGCGTCGCCTCGTCGAAGAGCAGCTTGGTGAAGCCTTCGGTGCGGCCGATGCCGACCGCGCGGCCCGACGCGGCATGCGGGAACTTGCCGACGCCGTACTTGATGCCCTGCTTCTTCGCTTCGGTTTCGGTGAGGCCGACCCAGGCGATTTCCGGATCGGTGTAGGCGACGCTCGGCACCACGCGCGCGACGAATTCGCTCTTTTCACCGGCGGCCACTTCAGCGGCGACCTTGCCTTCGTGGGTCGCCTTGTGCGCGAGCATCGGCTGGCCGACCAGGTCGCCGATCGCGAAGATGTGCGGCACGTTCGTGCGCATCTGCTTGTCGACCGCGATGAAGCCGCGCTCGCTCACGTTGACGCCGGCCTTGTCGGCGCCGATCTTGGCGCCGTTCGGCGAACGCCCGATCGCGACCAGCACGCGGTCGTAGAGCTGCGGCTCGGGCGCCTTGTCGCCTTCGAAGGTGGCCTTCAGGCCCTCCGTCTCCGCTTCGATCTTCGCGACCTTCACCTTGAGATGGATGCCCGCGTAGCGCTTGGACAGGCGCTGCTGCAGCGGGCGCACGAGATCGGCGTCGGCGCCCGGCATCAGCTGGTCGAGCAGTTCGACGACGGTCACCTCACTGCCGAGGCCGTCGTACACGCAGGCCATCTCCAGGCCGATGATGCCGCCGCCGACCACGAGGAGTTTCTTCGGGATATCGGCGAGCAGCAGCGCG
>DASWPR010000362.1:0-7424 GCA_036398455.1 Dokdonella sp. | reverse complement strand
AGCAGCGCGCAGCCATCGCTGCACCAACGCGCTGCGATAGTTTCCACATTGCGCCGCACCGCAGCGCACCCGCAGCGCGGCGCTCGGCCACGGTGCCTCGTCGACCCTAGCTCGGGTTTTCCCTGATGTAAACGTTTACATGGATGCGTTAGCGTGCGTTCCACAGGGTCGAATCCAAGCAGCAGCGACGCGGCGACAGCGCACGCGAGCGTTTTCTGCGGGCGATTGAGCAGTGGAGGCTGGTATGAACGGAACATCCGCAGCCGGTGGCGCCGGTGGCATGAACGGTGGCAGTGCCGGCATGAACGGGGCAGGCCAAGGCGACCATTCGACGAACGCGTCCAACGCGGCGGGCGCCGGCACCTCGGCGAATTCGAGTGCGCAGGCAGGCGCTGCGCAGGTGTCCCAGGCTTCCCCTGCGGATCAGGCGAATTCGGCGAACACACCGGCCACGTCCGAGGATTCGGTCGCATCGCCGGCGGCCCACTTCAGCAACGAGACGGGGGCGCTGGCGCCGCAAGCGGTTTCGATGATGCAGACGACGGGGACGCTGCAGACCGCGCCCTCGATCGATTCGCTGGCGGTGCATGTGGCTCCCATCACCGCGCCGGCTGCCGCGCCGGTCAACGTTCCATCGCTGAACGTTCCTTCGTTCGCGGCGGTCGAACAGTCCATTTCGCAGCAGACGAGCGCGCTGTCGATGCAGCAGCGGAGCGCATTGTCCACGCTCGCACAGAATCCTGCAGCGTTGCCGGGAAGTCTGGCGACGAACACCACCACGCTGACGTCGTCGCTGGCGATCGGCGCGCCGCAAGGCGTGGCGGCCGCGCGCAAGGCGGGCGCCACGATCGCGACGATCGCGAGCGTGTCGCCGAACGCCTTTTCGGAAGCGTTGAAGTCGCCGGCGAGCATCACGATCGGGCCCGACATCAAGGCCGATGCGAGCTTGAACGTCAAGCCACGGCCCGGCAAGAACGACGCGATCGATGCGCTCAATGCATCGGCCTTGACTCAGTTCGGCGGTCCGATCTCGATCGGCACGAATTTCACCACCGACCTGAAGAGCGCCAACCTGTCGGGCACGCTCAATCTTGGCAAGTTGAACTTCACCGGCAGCACCAATCTGGTCAATGGGGAGTCGAGCGCCGGCATGGGCGTGAAGCTGGGGAACTTCACGACATCGGGCAGCTACAGTTTTGCCGACAAGTCCTACAGCGCCGCGCTGGGTTATACCAACGGTCCGTACCACGTGGATGCCAGCTGGAGCAGCGGCCCGCAGAAGCAAACCGAGTTCGGCGTGAACGTCGCGATCAAGTTCAGCATTCCTTGAGGCCAGGCGAATTCGAGGCCGTCATCGCGACGGCCTCGCGAAACCCTGGGCGCACGCTGCTCGCGTTTTAGGGTGCCAGCGCCGCACCCGGATACCGGTGCGGCGAAAACGGCGCCACTCAGCCCGCCGGGACCAGCCAGAGCGAGCAGCCCGAGAGCAGGCAGCCGATGATGGTCGCTGCGAGGACATCGCTCGGATAGTGCAGGCCGAGCACGACGCGCGACATCGCCACGAGCACAGTGAAAGCCAGCAGCAGCGGCGCAAGGATCGGGAAATATGCCACGGCGATCAGCGTGAAACTGACCGCATGCAGGGTATGGCCGGACGGAAAACTGAATTCATCCAGCGGCGCCAGGTAGGCCGTGATATCGGCATGCGTACGAAACGGCCGCGGCCTGCGCGTCCAGCGTTTGAGCGTGCGGTACAAGGTGGCCGCGACGATGCCGACGCAGGCCATGTGCAGGGCGGCGTGGATGCCGCGCAGACCGCCGAACACGGCCAGCAGCCCCATCAGCGTGTACCAGAACACGCCGTCGCCGAGGCGGCTGACGATGCTGAAGAAGCGTGTCAGCACGCTCCAGGCACCCCATCGGTTCATCGCCAGGCACAGGCGGCGCTCGCCGCTGCCCACTTCCAGTCGCTGCCAGGTCGTCATGCCACCCTCCGCAATGCAAGCGTGCCGAGCAGATCGGCGAAATGGGTCGAGACGCTGGCCGGGCTGAGCGCGGCCACCGTTTCCCGGGCAGCGAGTCGCAGCGGCGAGGTATTCGCGTTGGTGTCGTGCGCGATCTGTGCGGCCATCGCCACGGCCGCTGCGACGAATGCGTTGCCGTCGCCGAGCGGCACGCGCGCACCGGCGCGGCTGTCGTGGATGTGCTCGCGCGCGGCGCCGTAGTCGTAGGCGACCACCGGCACGCCGCAGGCGAGCGCTTCGAGCGTCACGTTGCCGAAGGTCTCGGTCAGGCTCGGGAACACGAACAGGTCGCCGCAGGCGTAGTGGCGCGCCAGTTCCTCGTTGCGGCGGATGCCGGTGAAGATGATGTCCGGATGCTGCGCGGCGAGGCCGGCGCGGGCAGGGCCGTCGCCGACGATAACGAGGCGGGCGCGCGGCTGTTCCTGCTGGATCGCGCGGAATGCGCGCACCGCCAGTTCGAGATTCTTCTCCGGCGCGATGCGGCCGACGTGGATCACCGCGAGGTCGTCCGGCGCGAGTCCCCATTCGGCACGCAGCGCCTCGTCGCGGCGCGCCGGGTCGAACAGTTCGGTGTCGACCGCGCGGCGCAGCAGGCGCACGTTGCGGAAACCGTTGGCGCCGAGGAAATCGGCAAGCTCGGTCGTCGGCACCAGGGTCGCCGAGGCGCGATTGTGAAAGCGGCGCAGGTAGGCGAACACGATGGGCGTCAGCCAGCCGAGGCCATAGTGCCGTGCGAAGTCGTCGAAGCGCGTGTGGAATCCGGTGCAGGCCGGGATGCCGAGCCGGCGCGCGGCGCCGAGCGCGGTTAGGCCGAGCGGGCCTTCGGTCGCGATATAGAGCACGTCAGGGCGATGGTCCGACCAGCGCCGGTGCAGGCTGCGATGCGCCGGCAGGCCGAAACGCAGGCCCGGGTAGCGCGGCAGCGCGGCGCCGGGCAGGATGACCTGGTCGTAGCCGTCGGCGGATGTCGGGCCGCTGTCGGCCTCGCCGTCCTGGCGCGGACGCACCAGTTCGACCGTGTGCCCCAGCGTGGCCAGTCCGCGCGCGAGCGACTGCACGGTCAAGGCGACGCCATTGATCTCCGGTGGCCAGGTCTCGGTGACGATTGCAACGCGCATGCGCATGAGGGACTGGGGATTTCACGCAGGCTGGCGGCTCTCGTTGAAGCGCGTATTGCGTCGCCGTGGCAGATCGATGACAGTGCCGCCGCTCGCTGTAACAACACCGTCACTTTCACGACCTAGCGTGCCTGAATGTCCGGCAATCCAGCCACTTACGCCTCCGTCTTCAGCGCCGATTTCGTGCGAGCGTCCGCCCGCGCGCGGCGTCGCCGCGAACGCGTCATCGGCGCCGTGGTCGGCGTCTGCACGGCGATCGTGCTGCTCGGTCTGCTCGCGATCCCGCTGTTCCTGCTGGTCGGCCTGCAGCCCGGCACGCCGTTGCCGGCCGATACCTGGCGGCGCCTCGAAGTGCTGCTGGCCGGAACCCTGCGCGCCGGGGTCTGCGGCATCCTGGTCGCCCTGCCGCTCGGCATCGCGACCGCCATGTTCAGCGCGCACTTCTGCGCACCGCGTCTGCGCAGGTGGATCAAGCCCGCACTGGAAATCCTCGAAGCGGTGCCGACGGTCGTGCTCGGGCTGATCGCCGCGGCCAGCATCGCGCCATGGTTGAAGGGGCATATCGCCAGCCTGCTTGCGCTGATCGTCATCGTTCCGCTGGTCCTGCTCGCTGCCGGCATGGCGTTCGGCACCCGGCTGCGCAGTGAAGGATGGCTGCCGCTGTGGCTGCTGCCGCTGCTGGTTGCGCTGATCGCGCTGGTCGTCGTGCTGGGCGGGCATCAGCCGGCCGCCGCGATCGTGCCAGCCAGTCCGTGGAACGCCGCCCTGGTCGGATTGGCGCTCGGCGTCGCCGGTATCCCGATGGTGTTCTCGCTGTCGGAGGACGCCTTGTTCCTGGTGCCGCGCGCGCACACCGACGCCGCCTTCGCACTCGGCGCGACGCGCTGGCAGGCGCTGACGACCGTCCTGCTGCCGGCGGCCGGGTCGGGCCTCGTCGCGGCGGGCCTGCTCGGATTCTCGCGCTGCCTCGGCGAAACGATGATCGTGCTGATGGCGAGCGGCAATACGCCGATCGGCGGCTTCGATCCCTTGAGCGGGCTGCGTTCGATCAGCGCCGAACTCGCCCTCGGCATGCCGGAAGCGTCGCCGCAAGGGGATGCCTGGCGCGGTCTGCTGCTCGCCGCGCTGCTGCTGCTGTTGCTGACCTTGTGCGTGAGTGCGCTGGCGGACGTCGTGCGCGAACGCCTGCATCGACGCCTGCACGCGGCAGCGCACGCCGCATGAGCGCGCGACGCTACGGCGCCGCCGGCACCTGGCTGCTGGCCGGCCTCAGCGGTTTATGCGCAGGCGGAATCCTGCTGCTGTTCGGCTTCCTCGCCGGCGCGGGCCTGGCGCCGTTCTGGCCGGCGCCGGTCGACGAGTTGCAGCTGCAGGACGGACGCGTTCTGCTCGGCGAAATCGTCGCTTCCGACGCGACCGGTCTGATGGACGCCCTGGCGATCCGCACCAGCGAGAACGAGCGCATGGGGAGCGCCTACCAGCGGATACGTCTCGGCGACATCGCGGCGCGATCGCGACCTGCGGACGCGGTCGCGATCACGCTGGTCGACGGCCGGCGCCTCTACGGCCACCGTGCCGCGCAAGGCGAGGCGGCCCTGCTCGCGGCCGCCACGTCGCCGGCGGAGGCGCTGGAAATCCTGCAGCCGAATGCGCTCGGTCTGCTGGCGCGCTGCGGCGTCTTCTTCAATCGCCTCGCGCATTTCCTGGCGACGCCGCCGGCGGCGTCGAACCTGATCGGCGGCGTGCTGCCCGCCTTGCTCGGCACCTTGACGCTGGTGCTGTTGATGAGCCTGATCGTGATGCCGTTCGGCATCGCCACCGCGATCTATCTGCATCGGCGCCGCGGCTTCGCCGCGCGCTGCGTGCGCATCGCGATCAATCAGCTCGCCGGCGTCCCGTCGATCGTCTACGGCGTGATCGGATTGGGATTGTTCGTGCACGGCCTCGGCGGCGGTATCGACCGCCTGTTCTACGCCGACCGCCTGCCGGTGCCGACCTTCGGCGGCGGCGGCCTGCTGTGGGCTGCGTTGACCCTGGCCTTGCTGACATTGCCGGTGGTCGTGGTCAGCGTCGAAGAGGGACTCGCGCGCATTCCGGGCAGCCTGCGCGAAGGCGCTCTCGCCCTCGGCGCGACGCACGATGAAGCCTTGTGGACGCTGCTGCTGCCGGCCGCGCGGCCGGCCTTGCTGACCGGCCTGATTCTGGCGGTGGCGCGCGCGTCGGGGGCGGTGGCGCCGCTGATGCTGGTCGGCGTGGTCAAGCTGGCGCCGGCGCTGCCCGTCGACGGCGTGTTTCCCTACCTGCATCCTTCGCGCGAGTTCATGCACCTCGGATTCACGATCTACGATGCCGCATTGGCGAGCGCCGATGCGATCCGCGGCGTCCCGCGCGCGTATGCTTGCGCGGGCCTGCTGGTCGGCGTCGTGATCGTGCTGAACCTCACCGCGATCCTGCTGCGCAATCGACTGCGTGATCGCTACCGCGCACTGGAAACCTGAGACCGATGCTGAGCGTCGTACCCGAATCCCCAGGCAGCGCCGCCGGCGAAGAGACGGCGGACAGCGCCGATGCCGCCCTGCAGACGTTTGGCCTGTCGCTGCGCTACGGCACGCGCGAGGCGCTGTCCGGTGTCGATCTCGCCGTGCCCAGGCGGCGCATCACCGCGCTGATCGGCCCGAGCGGCAGCGGCAAATCGAGCCTGCTGCGCTGCCTCAACCGGCTCAACGACGAGATTGCCGACGCGCGCGTCGGCGGCCGCGTGATGGTCGGAGCCACCGACGCCTATGCGAAGGACACGCTGCTGCACGACCTGCGCCGCCGCGTCGGCATGGTGTTCCAGCGGCCGAATCCGTTTCCGCTGTCGATCCACGACAACGTCGCCTACGGGCTGCGCCTGCTCGGCATCCGGCGCCGGCGCGAACTCGACGAGCGCATCGAAGCGGCGCTGCAGGCGGCGGCATTGTGGGACGAAGTGGCCGCGCGGCTGGACGACAGCGCGTTCTCGCTGTCGCTCGGTCAGCAGCAGCGGCTCGTCATCGCGCGGGCGATCGCAGTCGAACCGGAAATCCTCATGCTGGACGAACCGGCGTCGGCGCTCGATCCGGCAGCGACGCTGCGCTTCGAGGAGCTGCTGCACGAACTCGCGCAGCGCTACACCTTGCTGCTGGTGACGCATAACATGCAGCAGGCCGCACGCGTCTCCGACTTCACCGCGTTCCTGCATCAGGGACGCTTGGTCGAGTTCGGCGACACCGACGCGCTGTTCACCAACCCGCGCGAACGCCAGACCGAGGATTTCATCACCGGGCGTTATGGCTGAGCCTTCGGGATGCCTTTTGTTTTTCGGACATACGGACGTCGTAGACTGACAGCATGGATCGACTGCATCTTTCGCAACACATTTCCCGCCAGTTCAACAGCGAGATCGAAGACGTGCGCCGCCAGGTGCTGGCGATGGGCGGACTGGTCGAGGAACAGATCGCCGCGGCCCTGCATGTGCTGGTCGGACGCGACGCGGCGGCAAGCGCGGCCATTCGCGAGCGCGAGCGGCGCGTCAACGCGGCCGAAGTCGCCATCGACGAGCAGTGCGCCTACATCCTCGCGCGGCGCCAGCCGGCCGCGTCCGACCTGCGCCTGGTGCTGGCCGTGATGAAGATGCTGTCCGATCTCGAACGCATCGGCGACGAGGCCAAGCGCATCGCGAAGATGGCCGAGAAACTCGTCGGCGAGGAGAGCGGCGCGGAAGTGACCGCTTCGCTGGCCGAACTCGGCAGCCTGGCGCGCGGCATGCTGCGCGGCGCGCTGGATGCGTTCGCGCGGCTGGACGAGCAGCTCGCGCTCGAAGTCATGCGGCGCGACCGCCGCATCGACGAGACCTATCGCGGACTGTTCGCCGTGCTCGTCACACGCATGCAGCAGACGCCCGAACAGATTCCGACCGAACTCGATCGCCTGTGGTGCGCGCGCTCCCTCGAGCGCATCGGCGACCGCTGCAAGAACCTGTGCGAATTCGTGCTCTACCTGGTCCGCGGCAAGGACGTGCGCCACTCCGGTCTGGCCAAGAGCGACGCGCCGCCGGCGCTGTGAGCGCAGCCGCTTCACTTGCGTCGGCCGGCGATCGCGGCATGATGGCGTCACGATGATTTCCGAGCACGACATCGGTTTGGCCGTCCCGGCGGATGCCGCGCGCATCGCCACGCTGTCGCGCGACCTGATCGAACACGGACTCGGCTGGCGCTGGACGCCGCCGCGCATCCTCAGGGTCATCCGCGATCCGACCATT
>DASWPR010000361.1:0-3747 GCA_036398455.1 Dokdonella sp. | reverse complement strand
CTGAAGCGCACGCCGGACCGCTTGCCTCGACGGCTCGCGTGTCGATGCCCGGAACGCGAAAGGCCGCCTCGCGGCGGCCTTTCGCTTCGTCCCGATGCCGCGCGGATCAGCCGCGTTTCATCGAGTTGAAGAACTCGTCGTTGGACTTGGTGTTCTTCATCTTGTCGAGCATGAACTCCATCGCCGCGAGCTCGTCCATCGGATGCAGCAGCTTTCGCAGGATCCAGATCTTCTGCAGCATGTCCGGATCGATCAGCAGTTCCTCGCGGCGCGTGCCGGAGCGGTTGATGTCGATGGCCGGATACACGCGCTTCTCGGCGATGCGGCGGCTGAGATGCACTTCCATGTTGCCGGTGCCCTTGAACTCCTCGTAGATCACCTCGTCCATCTTCGAGCCGGTCTCGACCAGCGCGGTCGCGATGATGGTGAGACTGCCGCCTTCCTCGACGTTGCGCGCGGCACCGAAGAACCGCTTCGGCCGCTGCAGCGCATTCGCATCCACGCCGCCGGTCAGCACCTTGCCCGAACTCGGCACCACGGTGTTGTAGGCGCGCGCGAGGCGGGTGATCGAGTCGAGCAGGATGACTACGTCCTTCTTGTGCTCGACCAGGCGCTTGGCGCGCTCGATCACCATTTCGGCGACCTGCACATGGCGCACGGCCGGCTCGTCGAACGTCGAGGAAATCACCTCGGCGCGCACGCCGCGCTGCATTTCGGTGACCTCTTCCGGACGTTCGTCGATCAGCAGGATGATCAGGTGCGCATCCGGATGGTTGTGCACGATCGCCTGCGCGACGTTCTGCAGCATCATCGTCTTGCCGGCCTTCGGCTGCGAGACGATCAGGCCGCGCTGGCCGCGGCCGATCGGCGCGACGAGGTCGAGGATGCGTCCGGTGATGTCCTCGCTCGACCCGTTGCCGCGTTCCAGGTGGAACGACTTGCGCGGGAACAGCGGGGTCAGGTTCTCGAACAGCACCTTGTTCTTCGACATCTCCGGCGGCTCGCCGTTGATGTGGTCGACCTTGAGCAGCGCGAAGTAGCGCTCGCCTTCCTTCGGCGGGCGGATGCGTCCGGTGATGTAGTCGCCGGTGCGCAGGTTGAAGCGGCGGATCTGGCTCGGCGATACGTAGATATCGTCCGGGCCGGCGAGGTAGGACAGGTCGAAGCCGCGCAGGAAGCCGAAGCCGTCCTGCAGGATTTCGAGCACGCCTTCGCCGTAGATGCCGCCGCCGGCGCGCGCATGCGCCTTCAGGATGAAGAAGACGATGTCCTGCTTGCGTGCACGCGCGACGCCTTCCTGCACACCGAGGCTTTCGGCCAGGGCGAGCAGGTCGGCTGCGGATTTGCGCTTCAGCTCGTTGATGTCGATCAACGGGCCGTTGCCGCCGCCGTTGCGCGACTCGTCGTATTCCTCGTCCGCGTTCGGGTTGTAGCCGCCGCCCTGCGGATTGCTGCCATGGCGGTTGCGGCGATCGCGCCGGCCGCGCCGGCCCTGGCCTTGCGCGTTCTGGCCCTGGCCACCTTGCGGGTTGCCATTGCCGGACTGCCCGCCGGACTGCGGATTGGCCGCGTTGCCGTCGGAATTGCCGTCGGCGTTGCCGCCGCCGGACTGGTCCGAAGGCAGGTAGTCGCCCGCCGGCGGTGCCGGATCGTGGTGGGTCTGATGCGTCTCGACCGGCGCGGGCGCCGCCTCGACGGATGAATTCTGCGCCGCCTGCTGCGCGCGCGACTGGCGCTGGCGCGGCTCGCGACGGCCTTCGGCAACGACCGGTGGGCCGTTTTCGTTCGTTTCGTTTTCGGACACGGGCTATCCTCGCTGGGCGCCGTTGCTACAACTGGGAGGGAATGAATCGCGGGAAGCGGGCGGAGCGGCATGGCTCCGGGCGCTTGGAACTACGGTAACACTGTGTGCTGCGGCCGTCTAGCGTTGTGGCCGGAGGCGGGGAGCCGGGCGTGGGGAATGGGTGGAGCGCGCCATTGCGGATTCGCGCCTGTTCCCATCCCCGTTGCCGGTTCCCCGAGCCTTCAGGCGCTCTGCGCCTGCGGGCTGCCGATGGCCTTGTCGATCATCTGCGCCAGCTGGCTCTTGCTGACGGCGCCGATCTGGGTCGCCTGGACCTTGCCGTCCTTGAAGATCATCAGGGTCGGGATGCCGCGGACGTTGTAGTTGCGCGGGGTCTTCTGGTTGTGGTCGATATTGATCTTGGCGACCTTCAGCTTGCCCTGATAGGTCGCTGCCAGATCGTCGAGGATCGGCGCGATCATCTTGCACGGGCCGCACCATTCGGCCCAGAAATCGACCAGTACGGGGTCGGATGACTGCAGCACGTGGGCTTCGAACTGGTCGTCGCTGACGTGCGAAATATGCTCGCTCACTGGAACTCTCCGGTATGACTTTTACGGGCGACCGCGCGCCCCGGACGGGCTTCCGCTACACTCGCGCGGTTCTGGCGGCGCAGACGGGTGAGGGATGCGAAAGGCAGGCCTCATTTCAGCCCAAACGTTGACCCTGCGCAAGTTGGGGATGCCGCCGCGCATTGCAAGAGCGGCCAGGCGCCGCCATGTAGGGCGCTTCCAGAACAGCGCACATTGGCCGCCGCCACCCCACGGCCCCGTTTCCGGGAGTGTTTCCGGCCGTCGCCGGACTTCCCCGCCAGGACCACGCAGAACTCATTAATGTCCACGCATCCGCTTACCGATATCACCTTCGAAAGTTTCGACCTGCATCCGCGCCTGCTGTCCGGCCTGCATGCCTCCGGCTTCACGCGCTGCACGCCGATCCAGGCACTCAGCCTGCCGATTGCGCTGGCGGGCCATGACGTCGCCGGCCAGGCGCAGACCGGCACCGGCAAGACCGGTGCGTTCCTGGTCGCCGTGCTCAACCGCCTGCTGATCAAGCCCGCCGTTGCCGACCGCAAGATGAGCGACCCGCGCGCGATCATCGTCGCCCCGACACGCGAGCTGGCGATCCAGATCGACAAGGATTTCCGCAACATCGGCCGCGACACCGGCCTGCGCTCCGCGCTGATCTACGGCGGCGTCGACTACGACAAGCAGCGCGAAATGCTCAAGGCCGGCTGCGACATCATCATTGCGACGCCGGGCCGCCTGATCGACTACCTCAAGCAGCATGTGTTCTCGTTCAATGCGATCGAGGCGGTCGTCATCGACGAGGCCGACCGCATGTTCGACCTCGGCTTCATCAAGGACATCCGCTTCCTGTTCCGGCGCATGCCGCCGCGCGAACAGCGCCAGGGCATGCTGTTTTCGGCGACGCTGAGCCATCGCGTGCTCGAACTCGCCTACGACCACATGAACAGCCCGGAGAAGGTCACCGCGGAAACCGAGACGGTCACCGCCGACCGTGTCCGCCAGGTGGTCTACTTCCCGGCCAAGGAAGAAAAGCAGCCGCTGCTGATCAACCTGCTCTCGCGCATCGATGCGCATCGCAGCATCGTCTTAGTCAACACCAAGATCGCTGCCGAGAAGGTCACGCGCGCGCTCGAACGCCACGGCTTCACCGTCGCCACGCTGTCCGGCGACGTGCCGCAGGCCAAGCGCGAACGCCTGCTGGCGAAGTTCCAGAAGGGCGAGATCGAAATCCTGGTGGCGACCGACGTCGCCGCGCGCGGCCTGCACATTTCCGCGGTCAGCCACGTGTTCAACTACGACCTGCCGCACGACGCCGAAGACTACGTGCACCGCATCGGCCGCACCGCGCGGCTCGGCGCGGAAGGCGACGCGATC
>DASWPR010000360.1:0-3969 GCA_036398455.1 Dokdonella sp. | reverse complement strand
CGCCGAAACCTTCGACCTGCGCGCCGAGGCGGCGCGCGGTCGCAATGGCCTGCAAGCCGGCGACGCCGGCGCCGACGATGAGCACCTTGCTCGGCCGGATCGTGCCGGCCGCCGTCGTCAGCATCGGGAAGAATTTCGGCGCAGCTTCCGCGGCGATCAGCACCGCCTTGTAGCCGGATACGGCCGCCTGCGAAGAGAGCACGTCCATCGCCTGCGCACGCGTCGTGCGCGGCAGCAGTTCCATCGCGAACGCGGTGATCTTGCGGTCGCGCAGCGCCTTCGTACGCTCCGGCGCCAGGTGCGGCTGCAGGTGGCCGATGACGACCGTGCCTTCCTTCAATGCGGCGATTTCCTCCAGCGAGGGCGGCTGCACCTTCAGCAACACGTCCGCGCGCGACAAAACGTCGCGTGCATCGTTGGAGATTTCCACATCGGCGTAGGCCGCGTCGGCGAAGTACGCGCTCGCGCCGGCACCGGCTTCGAGCACGATCTGCGCGCCGCGCGCCTTGAGCTTCTTCGCGACTTCGGGCGTCAGCGCGACGCGGCGCTCTCCCGCTGTGCTTTCGCGCACTACCGCAACGGCCACCGGCATCTGCTTCCCCGCGCTCGCTAGACTGGGCGCATCCTAGCAAGCCCGCGCCGGTTTCCCCAAGGATGAAATTTCATTGAGAAAACGTTCCATTCGCGGCGGTCGCCCCCAGCTAGCCAGCGCTTCCCTCGCCACGCGATGTCCGGACCGATGAATTCAGCAGCGCAGACGACCGCATTCCAGATGAGCCGCGGCTTTATCCTGCTGATGGCCTTTACCTGCGGCGCAGCGGTCGCGAACATCTACTACAACCAGCCGATGCTCGGTTTGATCGCGCGCAGCTTCGCCACCGACGCGGCCGGCGTCGCCGCCGTACCGACCGCGACCCAGCTCGGCTATGCGGCCGGCCTGTTCCTGCTCGGGCCACTGGGCGACCGCTACGACCGGCGACGCGTGATCCTGGCGCTGGCCGCCGCGCTCGCCGTGACCTTGTTCGCCACCGCCGCCGCACCGTCGGTCGCCTGGCTCGCCGCCTGCTCGTTCGCCGTCGGCATGAGCGCGACGCTGGTGCAGCAGGTGGTTCCGCTGGTCGCGCACCTCGCACCGGAACAGCGCCGCGGGCGCACCGTGGGCACGGTCATGAGCGGCGTGCTGCTGGGCATCCTGTGCGGACGCTTCGTCGCCGGCCTGGTCGGCGCGCAGTTCGGCTGGCGCGCCATGTTCGCCGCCAGCGCCGTCGCTGCCGCCCTGCTCGGCGTCGTGCTGTGGCGCGCGCTGCCGCAACTGCACGGACACTCGCGGGGCAGCTACACCGACCTGCTCCGCTCGACACTGGCGCAGGCGGCGCACCACCGCACGCTGCGCGAGGCCGCGCTCGGCGGTGCCCTGCTGTTCGGCGCGTTCAGTGCCTTCTGGGTTTCGCTGACGCCCTTGCTCGAAAGCGCCGCCTTTCATCTGGATGCACGCGTCGCCGGCGTATTCGGCCTGATCGGCGCCGCCGGCGCGCTGATGGCGCCACTCGCCGGGCGCTGGTCGGACCGGCGCGGACCGATCGCCGTGCTCGGCGCCGCGATCGCTGCGGTGGTCGTTTCATTCGGCCTGTTCTACGTATCCGCCCATAGTCTCGTCGGCCTCGTCGTCGGCACGCTCGTGATGGATCTGGGCATCCAGGCGGCCTTGATCGCGAACCAGGCGCGCATCTTCGCGCTCGACCCGCACGCGCGCAGCCGCATCAACGCATTCTTCATGACCGTCTACTTCCTCGGCGGCGCGCTCGGCGCGTGGTGCGCCAGCCATGCCTGGGCCGCCGGCGGCTGGCACGCGGCAATGGCCGTCGGCGGATTGTTCGCCCTCGGCGCCGGACTGGTCCGCGTCTTCGCCGCATTGCGCAGCGCACGCATTGCGCAGCCTGTCGTGGAATGAACGCAACGCTCGCGCCGATGGCCCGAACGCGGCGCCAACACGGCGCCTGCTAGACTCGAAATCCACACGCCATTTTCCATAAACGCATGCCGATCGATTTCCTGACCCAGCGCCTGTCGGTGCCGTCGCGCCAGCTCGGCGAGCCCGGCCCCGATGCGGCGCAACTCGATGAACTGCTCAGCGCGGCGATCCGCGTGCCCGATCACGGCCGCCTGACGCCGTTCCGCCTGCTCGCGATCCGCGGCGATGCGCGCGCGAAGCTCGGCGCTGCCATGGCCGATCTGCACGCGCGCAAGGAAGCGGACCTGCCGCCGGCGGTGCTGACCAAGGATCGCGAACGCTTCAACGCCGCCCCGCTGATCGTCAGCGTGATCGCGCGCCTCGATGCGCATCACAAGGTGCCCGAGCAGGAACAACTGCTGGCGGCCGGCTGCGTCGCCTACAACCTGCTGCTCGCCGCGCAGGCGCTCGGCTTCGGCGCGCAGTGGCTGACCGGCTGGGCCGCCTACGATCGCGACGTCGCCGCTCTGCTCGGCCTCGCCGCGCACGAACGCATCGTTGCGTTCGTGCACATCGGCACGCCGAAGGATCCGGCGGCGGAGCATGCGCGCCCGCTGCTGGCCGACCTGTATTCCGAATGGCACTGACGCAGACCGCGCATCTGGTCGACGGCAGCCTGTACGTCTGCCGCGCGTGGTTCGCGCAGGTGCCCGACGCGTACGACGCGGATGGCGCGCCGGTACACGCGGTGCATGGTTTCACACGCTTCCTGCTCGAACTGCTCGAACGCGCGCGGCCGACGCATCTGGCCGTTGCCTTCGACGAATCGCTCACCACCTGTTTCCGCAACGAGATCTACGCCGACTACAAGGCGAATCGTCCGCCGGCGCCGGAGGACCTGATGCGCCAGTTCAGCGGCTGCCGGCAGATCGCGCAGGCGCTCGGCGCCGTCGTGCTGGTCGACTCGCGCTACGAAGCGGACGACCTCATCGGCAGCGCGCTGACGACCTTGCGCGGTGCCGGGCTGCGCAGCGTGATCGTGTCGGCCGACAAGGACTTCGGCCAGCTGATCGGCGAGCACGATGAGCAATGGGATCCGCCGCGCAACCAGCGCTGGGACGGCGCCGGCGTGAAGGCGCGCCTCGGCGTGCTGCCGAGCCAGGTCGCCGACTACCTCGCACTGACCGGCGACGCGACCGACAATATTCCGGGCGTGCCGGGCATCGGCGCGAAGACGGCGGCGATCCTGCTGCATCATTTCGGCACGCTCGATGCGCTGCTCGAACGTGCCGACGAAGTCGCCTTCCTGCGCACGCGCGGCGCCGCCGCGGCGTCGATGAAGCTGCGCGAACACGCCGCGCTCGCGCGGCTCTCGCGCGCGCTGACCGGCATCGCGCTGGATGCGCCGGTGCCGGCCGTCGAAGCGGACTACCGGCGCCGCCCGTTCGGCACCGATCTCGACGACCTGCTGGAGCGCCTGCGCTTCGGACCGCTGACGAGGGCGCGCGTGCGCGATCTCGCTGCGCGGGCCACACCGACCGGAGACGCGCCATGATCGAATCCCTCCTGCTCGCCGTCACCCGTATCTCGACGTTCGTCGGCGAACGCGGCCTCACCAACGCGACCGGCTTCTTCTTCGAGCGCGACGCGCGGCTCTACCTGGTCACCAATCGGCACGTCGTGCTCGATGAACCGAGCTATCATCGGCCCGATCGGATCGAGATCGAGCTGCACACCGACCCGGACAACGTCGCCGCAACCGTGCAGTTCTCCATTCCCCTGTATGCCGATGCACTGGCCGTGTGGCGCGAGATCAGCGATGCCGCGGGTATCGTCGATGTCGTGGCGATCGAACTGGTGCGCGAGGCCCTGCCGGCGACGCGACTGCTGCATGCCTTCACGCCCGAGCACCTGCTGCTGAATCTCGACGACGTGGAAGTGGGCGCGCGCGTCACCATCGTCGGCTTCCCGCTCGGATTCCACGACATGTTCCACCATCTGCCGGTGGCGCGACAGGC
>DASWPR010000359.1:0-3432 GCA_036398455.1 Dokdonella sp. | reverse complement strand
TTCTCGTCAACCTGGATCACGGCGCGCTCTTTATACCAGTGCCTCCAGAGCCACGCAATACAAGGCGTGGCGCGGCTTGCAGGGGTTTTCAAGCGGCTCGGCGAGCGGAAATTGCGCAGTCGCCCTTGACAGTTTCAGCGTGCGACAAAGTTCGGAAAGCAAATCCACCACAATGCGCACTTGCGCAACCGGCTCCGCGCGAATGGACGATGCGTGCTGCATCGTCCATTCCCGGCATCACTTCAATGCGGACGCGCGGGTGTCTCGACGGTGGATTCCTCGCGCACGCGCGGCGTATCGCCCTCCGCGCGCGTGGCCGGCGTCAATGGACGCTCCAGCGCCAGATCGAGCACTTCGTCGATCCAGCGCACCGGATGGATGTCGAGCGACTCGGTCACATTCTTCGGAATATCCGCCAGGTCCTTGCGGTTTTCCTCCGGAATGATCACGGTGGTGATGCCGCCGCGATGAGCCGCGAGCAGCTTTTCCTTCAGCCCGCCGATCGGCAGCACGCGGCCGCGCAGGGTGATCTCGCCGGTCATCGCGACTTCGGAACGCACCGGCACCTTGGTCAGCACCGACACCAGCGCCGTGCACATCGCGATGCCCGCGCTCGGCCCGTCCTTCGGCGTCGCGCCTTCCGGCACATGCACGTGGATGTCGTACTTCTGATGGAAGTCCGCATCGATGCCGAAGCGATCGGCACGCGCGCGCACCACGCTCAAGGCCGCCTGGATGGATTCCTGCATCACGTCGCCAAGCTGGCCGGTATGGATCAGCTTGCCCTTGCCCGGCACCACGGTCGCCTCGATGCTGAGCAGGTCGCCGCCGACTTCCGTCCACGCCAATCCGGTCACCAGGCCCACTTCGTTCTGCTGCTCGGCACGGCCGTAGCTGAACTTGCGCACGCCCAGATAATCGTCGAGATTCTTCGCCGTCACGCTGACCTTGGCGCGCTTGCGCTCGCCTTCGGCCTTGGTCTTCTTCGCGGCCTTGGCCGTCGCCAGGCTGATCTCCTTGACCACCTTGCGGCAGATCTTGGACATCTCCCGCTCCAGGCTGCGCACGCCCGATTCGCGCGTGTAGTAGCGGACCACATCGCGGATCGCGCTCTCGGCGATGCTGAGCTCGGTGGTCTTGAGGCCATTCGCCTTGAGCTGCTTCGGCACCAGGTAGCGCGTCGCGATGTTGAGCTTTTCTTCCTCGGTATAGCCCGGGATCCGGATCACTTCCATGCGATCGGCCAGCGCCGGCGGAATGTTCAGCGAATTCGCCGTCGCGATCCACATCACCTCCGACAGGTCGACGTCGACCTCGAGGTAATGGTCGTTGAACGTGTGGTTCTGTTCCGGATCGAGCACTTCGAGCAAGGCCGCCGACGGATCGCCGCGGAAGTCCATCGACATCTTGTCGATCTCGTCGAGCACGAACAGCGGATTGCGCGTGCCCGCCTTGGCCAGGTTCTGGATGATGCGGCCCGGCATGGAACCGATATAGGTGCGTCGATGACCGCGGATTTCCGCCTCGTCGCGCACGCCGCCGAGCGACATGCGGATGAACTTGCGGTTGGTCGCCTTGGCGATCGACTGGCCGAGCGAAGTCTTGCCGACGCCGGGCGGTCCGACCAGGCACAGGATCGGGCCCTTCATCTTGTTCACGCGCTGCTGCGCGGCGAGGTATTCGAGAATGCGTTCCTTGACCTTCTCCAGACCGAAATGGTCGGCGTCGAGCACTTCCTCGGCGCGCTGCAGATCGCGGCGCACCTTGGTCTTCTTCTTCCACGGCACGCTCAGCAGCACATCGATGTAGTTGCGCACGACGGTCGCCTCGGCGGACATCGGCGACATCTGCTTCAGCTTGTTGAGTTCGGCGCGCGCCTTCGTCTCGACCGCCTTCGGCATACCGGCGACGGAAATCTTGCGGGCGAGTTCTTCCAGTTCGTTCGGCGCATCCTCGATGTCGCCGAGCTCCTTCTGGATCGCCTTCATCTGCTCGTTGAGGTAGTACTCGCGCTGGCTTTTCTCCATCTGCGTCTTGACGCGACCGCGGATGCGCTTTTCGATCTGCTGCACATCGATCTCGCCGTCGACCATGCCGACGAGGAGTTCCTGGCGATCGGCGACGTCGACGGTTTCCAGCACTTTCTGCTTGTCCGGCACGCGCACGGCAATGTGCGAGGCGATCGTGTCGGCCAGGCGCGAGGGATCGTCGATGCCGGCCAACGTCGAGAGCAGCTCCGGCGGAATCTTGCGCGAGAGCTTGACCAGCTGCTCGAACAGGCTGCTCAGCTGACGCCCGATCACGTCGATTTCACGTTCGCTGCGCGTATAGGCCGCATCGAGCACGCGCGCATGCGCGACCATCAGGCCGTTGCGTTCGCCGAACGCGGCGATCTCGGCGCGATCGGTGCCTTCGACCAGCACCTTGATGGTGCCGTCGGGCAGCTTCAGCAGCTGCAGCACGCTGGCGATCGTGCCGATCGAATAGAGGTCGCTCGCAGCCGGCTCGTCGACGTCGGGACTGCGCTGCGCGACCAGCAGGATTTTCTTGCCGCCCTCCATCGCGATGTCGAGCGCGCGCACGGATTTCTCGCGCCCGACGAACAGCGGAATCACCATGTGCGGGAACACGACCACGTCGCGCAGCGGCAGTACCGGCAGCTCGATGAGGTCGGCGGAGGTTTTCGGGGCTTTGTTCGGCTTGTCGGTCATCGGCCTGGGGGAAGATAAGCGGTTGAGCGTGTGCTCGGAATGAAAATGCAAACGGCAGCGTGGACCCACGCTGCCGTATCGTCAAGTGAGGTTTTCTGCCGCCTTTACAAGGCCGACAGGTGCCTGAACGCTACTCGGACGCGGCTCGCGTCTGCATGTTGCCGCGGTAGATCAGGTAAGGCTCGGCCTGGCCGTTGATCACCGCCTCGTCGACCACGACCTTGCTGACATGTTCGAGCGAAGGCAGGTCGAACATGGTGTCGAGCAGTACCTGTTCGAGGATCGTACGCAGGCCGCGCGCACCGGTCTTGCGCTTGAGTGCCTTGCGCGCGACCGCGACGAGCGCGTCCGGGCGGAACTCCAGCTCGACGCCTTCCATGTCGAACAGGCGCTTGAACTGCTTGGTGATCGCGTTCTTCGGCTCGGTCAGGATCTTGACCAGGGCCGCTTCGTCGAGCTCTTCCAGCGTGGCGACGACCGGCAGGCGGCCGACGAACTCCGGAATCAGACCGAACTTGATCAGATCCTCCGGCTGCGTATCGGCCAGCAGCTTGCTGGTGTCGGCCGAGCGGTTCTTGCTGCGCACTTCGGCGTTGAAGCCGATGCCGGTCGCTTCCGAGCGCTGCATGATGATTTTTTCCAGACCCGCGAACGCGCCGCCGACGATGAACAGGATGTTCTTCGTGTCGACCTGCAGGAATTCCTGCTGCGGATGCTTGCG
>DASWPR010000358.1:0-1775 GCA_036398455.1 Dokdonella sp. | reverse complement strand
GCCCGGGTCCGCCCCGAGCTCACGCGAGCCCTGCGCGCGGCGCTCGCGCCAGGCCTGCAGCGCGGCGGAGCGCAGGCGAAAATCGTCGCTGCGCGCGGACTCGCCGCGCAGCGGATTGCGCGCTTCGATCAGGGCGGCAAGATCGCAGGCGAGCCGACGTTCGGCCTGTGACGAGGTGCGCAGTACGGCCGCGGCGAGGCGCGGCTGCGCGCCCAGTGCGAGCATGGCGCGACCTTCCGCGGTGATGCGCCCGGCGTCATCGAGCGCACCCAGCGCGCGCAGCAGATCGCGTGCCTGCGCAAGCGCTCCGCCCGGCGGCGGATCGAGCCAGCGCAGTGCATCCGAACCCCAGGCGGCCAGTTCCAGCGCCAGTTGCGACAATTCCACTTGTGCAATTTCTGGCGTGCGAGCCGCGTCCAGGCGACGGCTCTGCGGCCACAGCCGGTAGCACGCGCCGGGACCGAGGCGGCCGGCGCGACCGGCACGCTGGTCGGCCGAGGCCTGCGAAATGGTCACCGTATCGAGGCGTGTGAAGCCGGAGTTCGGGTCGAAGCGCGGCTCGCGCGCGAGTCCGCTGTCGACGACCGCGCGTACGCCGGGCAGGGTCAGGCTCGATTCGGCGACGTTCGTCGCCAGTACGATGCGGCGCATGCCCGGCGCGGCAGGCGCCAGCGCGGCGTGCTGTTCGGCAAGGGAAAGTTCGCCATGCAGGGCGACGAGGCTGACGGCGTCGGTGCCCGCCGCGGGCAGCTGCGATGAAAGCGCCGCACGCGTCTGTTCGATTTCGCGCCGGCCGGGCAGGAACACCAGCACGTCACCCGCATTCTCGGCGAGCGCCTGCTCGACCGCGCGGCGCAGATGGAACGGCCAGCCGCGCTCCGGCCACGCTTCGTTCGCGCGCGCGGGCGGATGCGCGATGCGCACCGGAAAGCTGCGCCCTTCGCTGATCCGCTGCGGCGCGTCGAACCAGCGTGCGATGCGTTCGCCGTCGAGGGTCGCCGACATGATCACCAGGCGCAGCTCCGGGCGCAGGTTCGCCTGCACGTCGAGCGCCAGCGCGGCGCCGAGGTCGCCGTGCAGGTGGCGTTCGTGAAACTCGTCGAACAGGATCGCGCCGACGCCGGCGAGCTCCGGGTCGTCCTGGATCATCCGGGTGAGGATGCCTTCGGTAACGACCTCGATGCGCGTCGCCGCCGACACCTTCGACTCGAACCGGATGCGATAGCCGATCGTCGCGCCGACGCTCTCGCCGCGTTGCGACGCCATGAACTCGGCGGCGGCGCGGGCGGCGATGCGGCGAGGCTCGAGCAGCAGGATCTTGCGACCGCGCAGCCACGAAGCATCGAGCAGTGCCGGCGGTACCTGGGTCGTCTTGCCGGCGCCGGGCGGCGCTTCGAGGATCAGGCGCGGGTGCGCATCGAGCGCGGCGCGCAGATCGGGCAGCAGGGCGGTGATCGGAAAGGACACGCAGGTCGCAGCTTCGAGCGGAAACGGCGAGTGTCCGACAGCGCAGGCACGCGCGCCAGCGTGCGGGTCCCGAAAATGACGATCCCGCCGGGTGGCGGGATCGTCGGTCGTCGGCGTTCGAATCGGTCGCGGATTTACTCGCAGGCCAATCCGTTCGTGTTGGCGACGCGGATCCAGCTGCGCGTGCCGCTGCCGCTCGGGCCTGCCGTGGCGGCGTCGGTCTGCCCGTTGTAGGTGAAGTTCATGTGGTTGCAGTCCGGGAAGCTGAAGGTCACCGTACCCCACTGATTGGTCGTCGCATTGCCTTC
>DASWPR010000357.1:0-8469 GCA_036398455.1 Dokdonella sp. | reverse complement strand
CGTCCCACGCTGCGTAGATGTCGTCGGGAATCTCGAACGGCGCGTAGCTCCAGTTCATCGCCTTGCGCGTGGCCGCGAGTTCCTCCTTGCCGAGCGCTTCGCCGTGCGCCTTGGCGGTGCCGGCGCGCGTCGGCGCGCCCTTGCCGATCACCGTGCGGCAGAGGATGAAGCTCGGCTGGTCGGTGTTCTGCTTGGCCTCGACGATCGCGCGGTCGACCGCGTCGACGTCGTGGCCGTCGATCGGTCCGATCACCTGCCAGCCGTAGGCGCGGAAGCGCTCGGCGCTGTCGTCGGTGAACCAGCCCCTGACTTCGCCGTCGATCGAGATGCCGTTGTCATCATACAGCGCGATCAGCTTGCCGAGCTTCCAGGTGCCGGCAAGCGCGCACGCCTCGTGCGACACGCCCTCCATCAGGCAGCCGTCGCCAAGGAAGACATAGGTGTGATGGTCGACGATCGCCGCGCCGGCCTGGTTGAACTCGGCGGCGAGCAGCTTTTCGGCGAGCGCGAGGCCGACCGAATTGGCGAGGCCCTGGCCGAGCGGTCCCGTGGTCGTCTCCACGCCCGGCGTCACGCCGACTTCGGGATGGCCGGGGGTCTTGGAGTGCAGCTGGCGGAAGTTCTTGATTTCCTCGATCGACAGGTCGTAGCCGGTCAGGTGCAGCAGCGCGTATTGCAGCATCGAGCCATGGCCGTTCGACAGTACGAAGCGGTCGCGGCCCGGCCAATGCGGGTTGGCCGGGTTGTGGCGCAGATGACGCGTCCACAACGCGACGGCGATCTCGGCCATGCCCATCGGCATGCCGGGATGGCCTGATTTCGCCTTCTCGACCGCGTCGGCGGCCAGAAAGCGGATCGAATTGGCGAGTCGGGCCGTGTCGACGTTCGACGTGGCCGCGGGTTGGGGACTGCTCATGCGACGCGCTCCAGATGGGCTTGCCGGGCCTGTGCCTTCTGCTTGCGTTCGAGAATGCGCCAGACGAACGGCGTGAAGATGATTTCGATGGCGAGTTCCATCTTGCCGCCCGGAACGACGATCGTGTTCGCGCGCGACATGAACGAATCATGCAGCATCGACAGCAGGTAACGGAAGTCGATGCCCTTCGGATCGCGAAATCGGATCACCACGAAGCTCTCGTCGGCGCTCGGAATCGAGCGCGCGATGAACGGGTTGGAGGTGTCCACGGTCGGCACGCGCTGCACGTTGACGTGGGTGCGCGAAAACTGTGGGCAGATGTAGTGCACGTAGTCGTGCATGCGGCGCAGGATCGTGTCCATCACCGCTTCCGTCGAATAGCCGCGGCTGGAGCGGTCGCGATGCAGCTTCTGGATCCATTCGAGGTTGATTACCGGCACCACGCCGATGAGCAGGTCCGGATAGCGCGAGACGTCGACCTTGTCGTGCACGGCGGCGCCATGCAGGCCCTCGTAGTACAGCAGGTCCGACGACGGCACGTCCTCCCAGGCGGTGAACGTCCCCGGTTCCTGCTGGTACGGCTCCGCCTCGGCCGCATCGTGCAGATACTTGCGCCGCTTGCCGGTGCCGGTTTCGGAATAATCGGCGAACAGGCGTTCGAGTTCCTCGAACAGGTTCGCTTCGTGCCCGAAATGGCTGAACGTCGAATGGCGGTCCTTGTCCGCTTCGGCCAGCGCCGCGCGCATCGCCTTGCGGTCGTAGCGATGGAAACTGTCGCCTTCGATGATCGCGGCGTTGACATGTTCGCGGCGGAACATGTTGGAGAACGTGCGCGTGACCGAGGTCGTGCCGGCGCCGGACGAGCCGGTGATCGCGATGATCGGGTGCAGTTCGGACATGGATTCGTTCTCCTTTGCGCTCGTCCCTGATCGCGGAAGTCAAGAGCGGCCATCCCTGGCCGCACCTCTCATGGATTGTTTCCTCGCCAGCTTCCGCCCCGGTCAGGCCGGCGTGCGAAAGAGGCCGCGCTGGGCGAACAGCGGTTGTTCGCTGTCGCGCGTGTCGCCTTCCAGATGGTAGCGCTCGATGCGCTCCACCTCCGCACGCGAACCGAATACGAAACCGATCTTCTGATGCAGCTTCTCCGGCTGCACGTCCAGCACGCGCTTGTAGCCCGTGCTCGCGCGCCCGCCGGCCTGCTCGATCAGCAATCCGATCGGGTTGCATTCGTAGGTCAGGCGCAGGCGTCCGGGCACGTCCGGCGTCTTGTTGTCGCGCGGGTACATGAAGACGCCGCCGCGCATCAGGATGCGATGCGTTTCCGCGACCAGGGAGGCAATCCAGCGCATGTTGAAATCCTTGCCGCGCGCGCCGCTCGAGCCGAGCAGGCATTCGTCGACATAGCGCTGCACCGGGTACTCCCAGAAGCGGCTGTTCGACGTATTGATCGCGAACTCGTGGGTTTCTTCCGGAATCTTGAGGTCGCGGTGCGACAGGATGAATTCGCCGAGCAGTGGATCGAGCGTGAAGGCGTGCGTACCCGCGCCGGTGGTCAGCACCAGCATCGTCGACGGCCCGTAGATCGCATAGCCGGCGGCGACCTGCTGCATACCGGGCTGCAGGTAGTCGGCTGGAGCCGGATCCTTGCCGGGGCTCGGTGCGCGCAGGATCGAGAAGATCGACCCTACCGACACATTGACGTCGATATTGGAGGAACCATCGAGCGGATCGAACAGCAGCAGGTACTTGCCGCGCTCGCAGGCGTCCGGCAGCGTGTACGGCTCGTCGAGCTCCTCTGAGGCCATGCCGGACACGTAGCCGCGGTTCTCGTTGAGGCGGATGAAGATGTCGTTGGCGATGACGTCGAGCTTCTTCTGGCGCTCGCCGTGGACGTTGCTGGCCTCGGCATTGCCGAGCAGGTCGGCGAGCGATCCATGCGCGACGGCGCGCGAGATCGCCTTGCACGCCGTGGCGACCGAATGCAGCACACCATTGAGGTCGCCGCGCGCCTCCGGATGCTTGCGCCGTGCTTCGATCAGGAATTCGGTGAATGTGGTCTTGTCGGTCAGCAACATGCTGCGATTCTCCCCGGTGATGTCGCGGCGTTGTGTTCGGCATGCCAGGCGCGCAGGCGCGCAAGGTCGACCTGCGGCGCGCCGGGCGCGCCGAGTGGTATCGGATGGTCGGGATCGCCGAGGTGCGGCAGCGAAACCAGGCCCGGCGGCAGTGCTTCGGCGAGCGAATACCACGTGGGCGTCACGATCACGCCGAGGCCGGCCGCCTGCGCGCTGCGGATGCCGTTGGCGGAATCTTCGAACGCCAGCGCTTCGCACGCATCGACCTGCAGCTGGCGCAGGGCTTCGATATAGGCATCCGGCGCAGGCTTCAACTGCGCGACATCGCCGCCGCAGACGATCGCGGCGAAACGTTCGCGCCAATGCGCGCCGAGGCTCGGTGTCAGCAGCGCTTCGAGATTGGCCGCCGTCGTCGTCGTCGCCAGCGCCAGGCTCACGCCATGCGCGCTCGCCTCGTCGAACAGGCGCCCGATGCCCGGCCGCAGCGCCAGCGGCTGCTCGCGCAGCAGGGCGTCGTAGCGGCGCGTCTTGTCTTCATGCAGCACGCGGATCAGTTCGTCGAAGTCCGCATGTCCGGCGAGGCCGTCGTCCTGGCTGGCTGCGTAGGCGCGCATGCGTGGCTTGCCGCCGGCCACGCGCAGCAGGTCGCGGTAGGTCTCGCGGTTCCACCACCAGTCGAGGCCGAACGCGGCAAACGAGGCATTGAACGCGCGCCGATGGAACTCCTCGGTGTCGGCGAGGGTGCCGTCGACATCGAAGATCAGCGCACGCAGCGTCGGCGCTTTCATGGCGCGCTCGTCACCGGGTCGCCGTTCGCCATCACGCGCGATTGCAGGATGTCGGAAGGCTCGATCGTCTGCAGCGCATCCTTGTCGATGCCGCCGTCGGTCTCCAACAGCCGATGCGCCTGACGCAGGCGCGCGCGATCAAGCGCGTTGCGCACCGAGCGTGCGTTGGCGAAATGCGGCTGCGAACGGCGCAAATGGATGTACTGCTCGAACACTTGGGTCGCCTTCGGTGACAGCTTGTAGTTCCAGCCCTTGAGGATGAGCTGGCCGATCTGTACCAGCTCTTCGTCCTTGTAGTCGGGGAAATCGATGTGGTGCGCAATGCGCGAACTCATGCCCGGATTGCTCTTGAAGAACGTGTCCATGCGGTCTTTGTAGCCGGCCAGAATCACCACCAGGTCGTCGCGCTGGTTCTCCATCACCTGCAGCAGGATCTCGATCGCCTCCTGGCCGTAATCGCGTTCGTTTTCGGGCTTGTAGAGGTAGTAGGCCTCGTCGATGAACAGCACGCCACCCATCGCCTTCTTCAGCACTTCCTTGGTCTTCGGCGCGGTGTGGCCGATGTACTGGCCGACCAGGTCGTCGCGCGTGACGGCGACCAGGTGTCCCTTGCGGCTGTAGCCGAGCTTGTGCAGCAGCTCGGCCATGCGCATCGCCACCGTGGTCTTGCCGGTGCCCGGGTTGCCGGTGAACGACATGTGCAGCGACGGCGAGCCTGCCTCGAGCTGCAGGTCGCGGCGCACGCGATCGACCACCAGCAGCGAGGCGATTTCGCGGATGCGCTGCTTGACCGGCTTCAGACCGACCAGCTCCGCATCGAGCGAATCGAGCACCGACTGCACGCCCGATTCCTGCCACAGCGCCTTGAGATCGATGGTTTCGGTCATGTCGCTGGCCTGTCGCCCGGTCGCGGCGACGTCGCCGTGCTCAGTAACGCTCCCCTTCCGGCTTGTCGGTGGCATACGAGTGGATCGTGTAGCGGATGTTGCGCCCATCCACTTCCTGGCGGATGAGGGCAAAGCCCGGCTCCGACTTCGGCCGGTTGACGATGTACGACATCGTCGGCGACTCGACACCGCGCGTCGCGTCGAACGCGGTGACCCGGATGTAATGATTCGGAAAGGTCTTCCGGCAGTTGTTGATTTCCAGAAGGATTCCGGCCGGATCCTTGAGGTCGAACATCGGGTTGCCGTACATCTCCCAATACGTGTTGCGCGGGTGCGGGTCGTCCGTGTATTCGACGCCCACGGCCCAGCTGTTCTTCAGCGCGTATTCGATCTGCCGGGTGATTTGCGCGTCGGTCAATTCCGGCAGGAACGAGAACTGGCCCTGGGTCAGACGCTGGTTGCTGGTGGTGATCATGGTGGCGGCTCTCCGGAAGTCAGGCGCTGGCGGTGGCGGTCGGCACGAAGTCGGCCGTGTCGGTCGATTCGTAGTTGAAGCTGATGTCGCCCCAGGTGTCGATCGCGGCCTTCAGCGGCGAACACCACTTCGCGGCATCCTGCAGGATCTGCGGACCTTCGTTCCAGATGTCGCGTCCTTCGTTGCGCGCAAGCACCATCGCTTCCAGCGCGACGCGGTTCGCGACGGCACCGGCCTGGATGCCTTGCGGATGGCCGATCGTGCCGCCGCCGAACTGGAGGATCACGTCCTCGCCGAGATAGGTCAGCAACTGATGCATCTGACCGGCATGAATGCCGCCGGACGCGACCGGCATGACCTTGTTGAGGCTCGCCCACTCCTGATCGAAGAACAGGCCGTGCTCGAGGCTCAGCGGCGTCTGCGTTTCGCGCAGCGTGTCGTAGAAGCCCTTGATCATCAGCGGATCGCCCTCGAGCTTGCCCACCACGGTGCCCGCGTGGATGTGATCGACGCCGGCCATGCGCATCCACTTGCAGATCACGCGGAAGTTCATGCCGTGGTTCTTCTGGCGTGAATAGGTGCTGTTACCGGCGCGGTGCAGATGCAGGATCATGTCGTTCCGGCGCGCCCACTTCGCCATGCTCTGGATCGCGGTGTAGCCGATCACCAGGTCGATCATGATGATCACGCTGCCGAGCTGCTTGGCGAATTCGGCACGCTCGTACATCTCTTCCATCGTGCCGGCGGTGACGTTGAGGTAGTGACCCTTGACCTCGCCGGTTGCGGCGGACGCTTTGTTGACGGCTTCCATGCAGTAGAGAAAACGGTCGCGCCAGTGCATGAAGGGCTGCGAGTTGATGTTCTCGTCGTCCTTCATGAAGTCGAGGCCGCCCTTGAGTCCCTCGTAGACGACGCGCCCGTAATTGCGGCCGGACAGGCCCAGCTTCGGCTTGGTGGTGGCGCCGAGCAGCGGCCGTCCGAACTTGTCGAGGCGCTCGCGCTCGACCACGATGCCGGTTGCCGGTCCCTGGAAGGTCTTCAGGTACGCGACCGGGATGCGCATGTCTTCCAGACGCAGCGCTTTCACCGCCTTGAAACCGAACACGTTGCCGATAATCGAGGCGGTGAGGTTCGCGATCGAGCCCGGCTCGAACAGGTCGAGATCGTAGGCAATGTAGGCGAAGTACTGCGCCTCGGTCTTGGTGCCGGGACCGGTGTTCGGCACGGCGTCGACGCGGTAAGCCTTGGCGCGGTAGAGCTCGCAGGCGGTCAGGCGATCGGTCCAGACCACGGTCCAGGTCGCAGTCGACGATTCGCCGGCGACGGCTGCCGCGCACTCGTCGGCCGGCACGCCTTCCTGCGGCGTGATGCGGAACAACGCGATCAGGTCGGTGTCCTTCGGCACGTAGTCGGGCTGCCAGTAGCCCATCTGCTTGTATTTCAGTACCCCGGCGGCGTAGCGCTTCTTGCCGTCGGTGATCTGGCCTTCGTCGGTCGGCTTGTTCATGCGCGTCCTTCCTGTGCTGGCGATGCGGCGTCGATTCGCCGCTGGGGCCGTGAATGTAGGCACGCTCTGGTATCAGGTATATTCAATTTCGCTGCGTCGCTGCATAAATTTTCCTGATACCTGTCCACTTCGCCGCTTTGCAGCAAATTTGATTTCTCCACACCGGCAGCCGAGGGCCAGCCATGAAGCGGATTACCTTGCGTCAGCTGCGCGTGTTCGAGCAGGTTGCGCGGCTGCGCAGCATTTCCGCAGCGGCCGGCGTGTGCCATCTGACGCAGCCGGCGGTGTCGATGCAGATGAAGGCGATGGAGGAGGAATGCGGCTTGCCGTTGACCGAGCTGGTCGGCCGCCAGCTGCGCCTCACCGAGGCCGGCGACGCGGTTGCCGCCTACGCGCGGCGCATGCAGCACGACCTCGACGAGCTGGAGCAGCAGCTCGCCGCGATGCGCGGCCAGCAGCACGGCAAGCTGAATGTCGGCATCGTCAGCACGGCCAAGTACTTCGCCTCGCACCTGCTGGCGACGTTCACCGAGCGGCATCCGGGTGTCGTGCTGTCGCTGCAGGTCGAAAATCGCGCGCGCATCCTGCAACTGCTGGCGGACAACGACATCGATCTGGCGATCATGGGCGTGCCGCCCGAGTCGCTCGACGCGGTCGCGCTCGCGTTCGCCGATCATCCGCACGGACTGGTGCTGCCGCCCGCGCACGCGGCGCTGCAGCGCAAGCGCCTGCGCCTGGCCGATCTCGCCGAGGAGACCTTCCTCGTGCGCGAACCCGGCTCCGGCACGCGCGCGGTGATGGAGCGCTATTTCGCGAGCGAGAAATTCTCGCCGCGCAAGGTGATCCAGATGACCGGCAACGAAGCGATCAAGCAGGCCGTGATGGCCGGCCTCGGCATCGGCTTCCTGTCGTTGAACACGCTGGCCCTGGAGCGCGGCCTCGGCCTGGTGCATGTGCCGGCGATGCACGGGCTGCCGGTGATTCGGCGCTGGCACGTCGTGCACCGGCGCGGCAAGCAGCTGCTGCCGCTGGCGCTGGCCTTCCGCGACTTCGTCTGCGCGGCGGGCGCGCGCTACGCGGACGCGAGCGTGGCGGTCCAGGTCGCACCCCCGGCGGCGGCGCGACCGCAGGCGCGGCCGGCGCGTCCACGCCCGCCACTCCGGCAGCGTGGACGCAGACCGTGAGACGCGCCGCGATTACAATGCGCGCCCGCTTTCCGACGCCGCCATGAACGCACTCCTCGACCGCAAGCTCGACCACGAAGCCGGCAAGCTGGCCAAGCGCCTGCGCCACCAGGTCGGCCAGGCGATCGCCGATTTCAACATGATCGAGGACGGCGACCGCGTCATGGTGTGCCTGTCCGGCGGCAAGGATTCCTACACCTTGCTCGACATCCTGCTGAAGCTGCGCGCGAAGGCGCCGGTACGGTTCGAGCTGGTCGCGGTGCATCTGGACCAGAAGCAGCCCGGCTACGACGCCAGCGTGCTGCCGAACTATCTGCGCGCGCTCGACGTGCCATTCCACGTGCTGGAGCAGGACACCTACAGCGTCGTCAAGCGCGTGATTCCCGAAGGCAGGACGATGTGCAGCCTGTGCTCGCGGCTGCGCCGTGGCGCGCTGTACACGTTCGCGGCCGAACACGGCTTCAGCAAGATCGCGCTCGGCCATCACCGCGACGACATCGTCGAGACCTTGTTCCTGAACCTGTTCCACCAGAGTTCGCTGAAGGCAATGCCGGCCAAGCTGCGTTCGGACGACGGCCGCAACATCCTGATCCGGCCGCTCGCCTACTGCGCCGAGTCCGACATTGCCGAGTACGCC
>DASWPR010000356.1:0-1508 GCA_036398455.1 Dokdonella sp. | reverse complement strand
GCCCGGATTTCCGGATCGCGCGAGGGGATCAAACCATGCTCTGGCAGAAAGGTCGCAGCAGCGACAACGTGGTCGAGGACGACGGCAGCGGCGGCGGCGGTGGTGGTCCCGGCTTCGGCGGCGGTCGCGGCCTCGGCATCGGCGGCGTGATCGTCGTGATCATCATCGGGCTGCTGTTCGGCAAGAACCCTGGCGACATCCTGCAGATGCTCGGCGGCATGAGCGGCGGCGACGGCAGCGGCCAGCCGGCGCCGCAGCAGCAGGTCGCGCCGGCCGGCAATGACGAGCAGACCGAGTTCGTGCGCAAGATTCTCGGCAGCACCGAGGACGTCTGGGGCCAGATATTCCAGGCGAGCGGCAAGCAGTATCCGGCGCCGCGCCTCGTGCTGTTCCACGGCGCCGTGCAGTCCGCCTGCGGCGCGGCTTCGGCGGCGATGGGACCGTTCTATTGCCCGGGCGACCGCCAGGTTTATCTGGACCTCGATTTCTTCCAGGAAATGCAGCAGCGCTTCCACGCGGCGGGCGACTTCGCGCGCGCCTACGTGATTGCGCACGAGGTCGGCCATCATCTGCAGAACCTGATGGGCGTGATGGACCAGGTCGAGCGGCAGGCGCAGCGCGGCACGCCGATGCAGGGCGCGAACGGCTTGTCCGTGCGGCAGGAATTGCAGGCGGACTGCTTCGCCGGCGTGTGGGCGAACCTCGCGCAGAAGCAGCTCGACTGGCTCGAAAGCGGCGATGTGGAAGCGGCGCTCAACGCGGCGAACCAGATCGGCGACGACACCCTGCAGAAGCAGGCGCGCGGCTATGCGGTGCCCGACTCGTTCACGCACGGCACTTCGGCCGAGCGCGTGCGCTGGTTCCGCAGCGGATTCTCGTCCGGCGACTTGAAGAACTGCGACACGTTCAGCGCAGCGCAGCTCTAAGAACCTGCGTGTGGGAGCGGCATCGGCCGCGACGGCTCCGGTGCGGATAGCACGACCGGGGCGTCGCGACCGCGGTCGCTGCCATAGCGGTTTCGCCTAAGGCTGCTTGCCGGCGGCGACAGGCGTGGGGCGTACCGGAATCGGCACGTTGCACAGGTCGATCTTGCCGGCGGGAACCTTGTACCAGTCGTCGCGCCGGTTGCGGCGCGATTCGACCAGATGGGCGAACGTCGGCGTATCGGTGCGCAGCACCTCCAGTGGCGTGCGCTCGCCGGCCGGCACGTCGGCGGCCAGGCGTACCGATTTGATCGGCAGGCGCTGTTCGGGCTTGTCGTAGAAACCCAGCGCCGCCGTTCCGCGCGGCAGGTCGGCCAGCAGTTCCATGCCCTGCACGACGCGGCCGACCACGGCGATGTTGCGATCGAGCTGGCGTGGCGCCTGGCCGATCACCACGTACAGCTCGGCACCGCTGCCGGTTTCTTCGCCGACGTCGCGACCCGCGCCGACCATGCCGTAGCAGTGCGCCAGCCATGTTTTTCCGGTCTTGCTGTCGCGCGCCGCCGGCATGCCGTTGGAAAAACC
>DASWPR010000355.1:0-3426 GCA_036398455.1 Dokdonella sp. | reverse complement strand
TCGTGTTGAGCAGCTCGCGCGCGGGATGGTCGCGCCGGGTGAAGAAGGTCTTGTCGCCGAGCGCCACGCGCAGTACCGGCACGTGCAGGCGCGACAGCAGCGCGCGCGTGCCGCTGTCGCTGCCGGCGTCGCGCGTGATGTGGTCGAACAGCATGCCGATCAGGTCGACCGTGTCGGCGTCTTCCTCGGCCAATTGCAGGGCGTCGCCATGCGGTCCGGCGCGACGCAGCTGGGCGAGCAGATCCGCCCTGAAGTGGCCGCTGTCGTAAACCGAGCTGGCCGACTTCGCGCGCGCATCGGGATTGCGCTGCAGCAGGCTGAGCACGGATTGCAGATCGTCGCGGCTCGCCTGCGCGGCCATGCTGCCGCGCGACTGCTCGATCCCGGCGCCGCGGCGGCGATCGGCGAGCAGGTGGCGCAGGGTTCCGAACAATTCGGCGTCGCCGACCTCGTGCGCCTGGGTGACGGGCGCCGAGCCGGTCGCCTGTTGCTCGAGGGCCTCCTGCGCCACCTGGTTGATCAGGGGCTCGCGTCCGCCGTCACCGACGCGTGGCTTGCCGGCGGCCTGCCATTGCAGATTCGGCAGGACGCGCTGTTCGGCAAGCCAGGTATTCAGGGCCTGATAAAAAATGGAGATCGGCAGCAGGGTCACGCGATCGAACTGGCGGTAGGCGAGCACGCGCGCCTCGACGCCGAGGTCGATGCCGCGCAAGGCTTCACGAAAGGCGTCGACCAGTTGCACCGGCCCCAGCGCGAGCACTTCGTTGGTCGCAGCCGGACTCCCGGCAATCACGCCGAGGCGATGCGACAGCGCATACAGCGCCTGTGAATTGCGGATTTCGGATTTGCTGGCGATCTCCTGCAGCGCGAGATCTTCTTCCAGCACGGAAGAATCGACCAGTTCGAGTTCGGCGCGTGCCGTGATCGAGGCCTGTGTGGGCGATGGCGCCTCCACCTGCGTGCGAATCTGCGCCAGCGACGCCTCGATATGCGCGAGGAAGCGCGACGATATCAGCGCATGATTCGGCTTGATCTCGCGCAGGCTGGCGAAGCGCTCCTGTTGCAGCGCATTGCTGCCCGCCCGCTCGGCCAGCTTGAACAGCGCGCTTTCGATTTCATCCAGCGTCCGCGGCAGGACGCCGAGAAAATGCGAGCGGGCGCGTTCGAGCAGGCCCGAAAGCAGCGCGCGCACGCGCGGCGGCAACTCGGACCGCTGCGCGAGCGTAGTAACCCTGGCACTGTCGCCGTGGCGGATTGCCTTGTCTCCTGCTGCCGCCACGAGTCGACGGCGCGAGGACGCCGGCGTCATCATGACTTCTCCCGCGCAACCGCATCGCCCCCACCCCGACGTCGCGACAACACGGCACTTCCCCTGTTACCGGCCGGCGTCAGGACGTGCTGACAACCGGTCGGTGCCCGATTCTGGCACGTAGCCTCGAACCCGAACAGGTGCAATGCACAATGCGGGCCATCAATCTGCGGCGGCCAGCAGCAGGCTCAGTCGCGATCGGTGGCGACGCGCACGTCGCGCAGTTCGCCCTCGTCGTCGATCGCCAGCGACACTTCGATCGGGCGGCAGCAGATCGCGCAGTCCTCGACGTACCGCTGCGAGCCGGCGGAGAGGTCGGCCTGCGTGGCGAAGCTCTCGCCGCAGTACGGACAGGTCAGCGTGATCCACTCGATCATCGTTTCAGTCCTCGGTCATGAACAGGGCGATCAGATCGTTGAGGAAACGCCGGCCGCTCTCGCTCGGCTGCAGGCGCGCCCTGTCGTCGAGCAGCCAGCCGCGCGCGTACGCCGCGGCGACCGGCGCGTCGAGTGCCGCGCGCGTCAACCCGGTGTGCTGCTCGAAGACGCGCCATTCGACGCCGGCATTCAAGCGCAACGCGTTCAGCATGAACTCGAATGGCCGCTGCGACGGCGCGACATCCGCCGCGCTGCCGAACGCTTCGCCGCGTTCCGCGCGTTCAAGGTAGCTGCGCGGCAGCTTGAGCTTGGTGGTGCGCGCGATGCGCCCATCCGCGGACGCGCTGAGCTTGCCGTGTGCGCCGGCGCCGATGCCGAGGTAGTCGCCGAAGTGCCAGTAGTTGAGGTTGTGCACGCATTCCCGCCCGGCCTGCGCATACGCGGAAACCTCGTACTGCGCGTAGCCGGCGGCGGCCAGCTGCATCTGACAGGCTTCCTGCATGTCCCAGGCGCTGTCCTCGTCCGGCAGCGGCGGCGGCTGCGCGGCGAACAAGGTGTTCGGCTCCAGCGTCAGCTGATAGTGGGAAATATGCGTCGGCCGGAGTGCGATCGCGCGTTCGATGTCGGCGATCGCGGCAGCCAGCGTCTGCTCCGGCAGCGCGTACATCAGGTCGAGATTGAAGTTGTCGACGCCGGCATCCCGTGCCAGCTGGATCGCGCGCTCGGCTTCGGCGGCCGAATGGATACGGCCGAGTCGGCGCAGCTTGTCGTCCTCGAAGCTCTGTACGCCGAAGCTGAAGCGGTTGACGCCGGCGCGCAGGTATTCGTCGAAGCGGCCATGCTCGACCGTGCCGGGATTGGTTTCCAGCGTGACCTCGATGGCGTCCGGCAGTGCGATGCGCGCCGCGACGCCATCGAGGATGCGTGCGATCGCCTCCGGCGCAAACAGGCTCGGTGTGCCGCCGCCGAAGAACACGCTGTGCAGCGGCCGCGCGCCCACGGCCATGCCGAAATCGTGCAGATCGCGATCGAGGTCGGCCAGCAGCGCGTCGATGTACGCATCGACCGGCAGCGCTCCGTTCTGTGCGTGCGAATTGAAATCGCAGTAGGGACACTTCTTCACGCACCACGGAATGTGCACATACAGCGAAAGCGGTGGTGCGGGCATCGTCATCGCACGATTGTAGGACCCGCGCGCCGCGGCCGCCGGGCTCACCCGTGCGCGGCAGGCGCCAGGATCGCCTGCAGCGCGCGCAGGGCGAGGCCGCGATGGCTGACGCGGTTCTTCGTCGCAGCGTCCATTTCCGCCGCGGTCTGGCCGAACAGCGGATCGAAGAAGACCGGGTTGTAGCCGAAGCCGTTGCCGCCGCGCTGCTCGCGCAGGATGCGCCCCGGCCAGCGCCCCTCGACGATCAGCGGCGCCGGATCGTCCGGCGTGCGCAGCAGCGCGATCGAGCAATGGAAATGCGCGCCGCGGCGCGCGTCCTCGACATCGGCGAGCTGGTGCAGCAGTTTGGCGATATTCGCGGCGGTATCGCCGTGCGAGCCGGCGTAGCGGGCCGAATACAGGCCGGGTGCGCCATCGAGCGCGTCGACGCACAGGCCGGAGTCGTCGCCCAGCGCCGGCAGCCCGGACGCGCGCGCCGCATGCCGCGCCTTCAGCAGTGCGTTCTCGACGAAGGTCGTCGCGGTCTCCTCGGCGTCGTCGATGCCGAGCTCGGACTGCGCCACCAGCTCGAT
>DASWPR010000354.1:0-12006 GCA_036398455.1 Dokdonella sp. | reverse complement strand
GGCGGCGTCGGCACGCTGATCGTGGTCGCGTTGTGGATGCTGATGTTCCCCGGTTTGCGTCGGCGCCAGCCGTTGAGCATGGCGGACCAGGCGCCTGCCGGCTGAAGCGCGTGCGGCCGCCTGGCAGCAGCATGCGGTGCTACGACGTGAGAAGTACGAAGATAGTCGTTGACACAAAAATTTCGCGATCCTAGAATCGAGCGCAAGACAGCCGTCAGCAATCGGGATTCCCATGGCCAACGCAGCGAGGTGTCGCATGAAGGGTTCAATCTTGTGTTTCATGATGGCGGCCATGCTGCCGCTGGCTTTCGCTGCGGCGAAAGAAGACGTGACCGAGACGAACGCCGATTCACGGGCCAAGCTGCAGCAGGTGGCCGACGAGGTGCGCGGCGAGATGCATGCGGGCGGCCGATTCGAGTTCGTCAAGCCGGCGGAGCGCAAGACGATCGATGCCAAGTTCGCCGAGATGGACGCGCTGTTCGCGCAGTCCGGTTCGGTCGAGGGCATGAAGGTCGATGCGAAGATTCAGCTGTTCGATGCGCAGGAAACCATCAATTCGATCCTGACCCAGCGCGATGGCGACCGCGTGATCTGCAAGCGCGAACCCATTCCCGGTTCGCATATTCGAACGGAAAGCTGCCACACCTATCGGGATGAGATCGCCAAGGCTGAAATTTCCCGCAAGGCGATGAAGGATTTCCAGACGCAGAAATGCACCGGCGGAATTGCCTGTCCGATCGAGACGGCGAATGGGACCAGCGTTGCACCCGCCGCTGGAACGGCGCGCACGCATTGAAGTCGTTTTGGGTACGCTGCCGCGGCCACGCGTAGCGCCGGGCAGACATCGGGTCGGCGGTGAGCGATGCGGGCGCACCGTCGTATCCTCGACCGACGGCATTCCAGCAAATCGGTGAACCATGAACGCGCTGCCATGGCGGCGCAGACGGATTGAGCGATGGCGACGAGTTCGAAGGCGTTCCGAATGGGATATGCAGGGGCGCTGTTCGCGCTGCTTGCCGGCTGCGTGGTGCCACCGCCCAGGCAGGGGCCGGCGACCCGCTTCGTCGACACCGGCGTCAAGGCGGCGCCCGCGGCGGCTTCGCATCGCGCCGCGGCTCCGGCGCAGGTCGAGGAACCCGCGGAGGCCGAACCGCCGCGCATGGAATTCATCCAGCCCAAACCGGATCCGGGCAACGCTCTGCCGGTCTACCCGCCGAGCCTGCTGGCGCGTCATGTGTCATCGACGGTGGTCAAAGTACGGCTGCGCATCGAGGCCGATGGCGCCGTGTTCAAGGTCGATCCGCTCGAACAGCCGGCGACTGCCGATCAACGCGCCTTCATCGACGCAGTACGCGATGCGTGCTGGTCGTGGAAATATTCGCCGCTGATTCGCATGGATCTCAATCGGGGCCTGACCTACCAGGTCGCGGCCGACGGCTCGTCGACCGAATTCAAGGGCCATCCGACGCCGCTGCCGTTCCATGTCGACTACACGTTTACCTTCAGCCGGCGCGATGGCCGGCCCGGCGTGGAGGCGGCGATGATCGCGTCCGCCAGCGATGCGTTCGACGGTGCACCCGGCGGCGGCAGAGGCGGCTGAACGGCGCTTCGCAATTCGAAGCCGCGGGCGGCGATTGCAGGACAACCCTTTCGATGGACCGTTGACCTGCCTGCATCGCCGTCGGCGCCGGCGGTATCGCCCGGTCCGACACCCGGGTCCGCGGCAGCCAGTGGATCCTGGCGGCGAACCACGCGAGCCGGTTGCCGCAATGACGCCTGCACGCTGTTCCTGAGGTCGCCCGGCGGGCCATACTGCCGGCATGCCGTCGCCCGCCAACCTGTTCGGATGCATCGTCTTCAGCGTGACCGGATTTGCGATGTTCACCTACGCGCGCAAGCAGGGGGCATGGCGAATGGCCGGCATCGGCGTCGCCTTGATGGTCTATCCGTATTTCGTCGAGCAGACCTGGCTGCTGTACACGATCGGGCTGGCACTGTGCGCGGCCCTTTACGTCTTTCGCGATTGACGCGCGAGGCGTACCTTTCCCAACATCCACTTTTGCACACAGCCGGCCCGGGAGAGGAATCCGCCGTGATGCTCGCCGCCCTGCTGCTGTCCGGAGCGCTGTCCATGCCTGTTGACCGTGCCGATCGGGGATTCGTGCGGCTTGCATCCGCACACGATGTCGCGACCACGCTCGACCGTTTGCAGCGATCGCTCGAGGAACACGGCCTGACCGTGTTCGCGCGCATCGACTTCAGCGGCGATGCCGCGCGCGCCGGCCTTGCGCTGCGGCCGGAGGGCCTGCTGCTGTTCGGCAATCCGAAGGGCGGTACGCCGCTGATGCAGGCCGCGCCGAGCGTCGGCCTCGACCTGCCGCTGAAGGCGCTCGCGTTCGAGGACGCGGACGGCAGGACGTGGCTCGTGTTCAACACGAGCGACTACCTCCTCGCGCGTCACGAGGTGCCGCCCGAACTCGCCGCGAATATCGCGGGAGCGCTGAAACTGCTCGAACAGGCGGCGCAATAGTCGGCTGGTGCAGGCACATCGAACGCGGATCACGGGGATCACGATGAAAAGCTTTCCGCTCGTCCCAGCCTCGTTCTTCGGCATCGTTCTCGGCGTCGCCGGTCTCGGCAATGCGTGGCGCGTGTCCGCACGGCTATGGGACACGCCGGCCTGGATCGGCGAATCGATCCTCGCGCTCGCCGCGCTGATCTGGATCGTCGTCGCGATCTTCTACGCGGGCAAATGGATAGGGGCGCGCGAACAGGCCCTGGCCGAGTTTCGCCATCCGGTCCAATGCTGCTTCGTCGGCCTCGGCGGCGTCGCGACCTTGCTGATCGCGGTCGCCGCGATTCCCTATTCGGTGCCGCTTGCCTGGTGCCTGTTCGCGCTCGGCGTCGCTGCCCAGCTCGGTTTCGCGACCTATCGCACCGGTTCGTTGTGGCAGGGCGGGCGCGATCATGCGGCGACCACGCCGGTGCTCTACCTGCCGATGGTGGCGGGCAATTTCGTCGCCGCGACCGCGCTGGGTGCGCTCGGCCAGCCATCCTGGGCTGCGCTGCTCTTCGGCGGCGGCCTGTTCACCTGGTTCGCGATCGAATCGGTGCTGCTGCACCGGTTGTATGTGCACGACTCGCTGCCGCCGCCGCTGCGGCCGACGCTCGGCATCCAGCTGGCGCCGCCGGTGGTCGGCGCATCCGCCTGGCTGAGCATCAATGGCGGCAGCCCCGATCTGTTCGCGCAGGCCCTGCTCGGCTACGGCCTGCTGCAGGCGCTGATCCTGATCCGCCTGGCGCCGTGGATCCGCCAGCAGCCGTTCGGTGCGAGCTACTGGGCTTTCAGTTTCGGCGTGACGGCGCTGCCGCTGGCGGCGATGCGCATGCTTGAACACGGCGCGGCGGGCGCGGTCGCCGAACTCGCGCTGCCGCTGTTTGCCGCCGCGAATCTGTTCATCGCCGGCCTCGCGGTGGGAACGCTCGTGCTGCTGCTGCGCGGACGCCTGCTGCCGCCCGCGCTGCCGATTGCCGTGCCCGCCAGGTGAGCGGTGGTCGCGGCGCGCCGGCGGATCAGAGTTCGATCATCACCTTGACGCCGCCCCGGAACATGCGCTTGCCGTCGAACGGCATCGACTTCGATTGCATCATCGGCGCCAGGCGCGGATCGGCCATCACCTTCTTCATCATGCGGTTGCGGTCGGCGCGCGATTTGTAGACGACCCAGGAGAACACGTGTGCCTGCGTGCCGCCTGCGTCAAGGCGAGTCGCAGCACGTCGTGGCGTTCATTCGGCGACGCTTTTCGCTTCCGCGGTCGCCAGCAGTTCGGGCTGGCTGATGCGCGGCGTGCGCGCCATCAGCGGATGCACGAACACGGCACCGAGGATGATCGCGGCGCCGAGGTAGAACGTTGGCGTGAGGTCGCGCTGCTCGCCGAGCAGGATCGCCGCGAGCACGATGGCGTAGACCGGCTCCAGATTCGTCGCCAGCTGCGCTGCGAACGCGCTCATGTGACGCAGCGCGATCAGCGACAGCGTGAACGGCAGCAGGGTGCAGGCGAGGGCGAGCGCCAGCAGCAGGACGGCGTCGCGTGCGCCGGGCAGTACGAACGGGTTGCCGGCAAACGCCGGAAAAAGCAGCGGCATCAGCGGCGCGATGAGCGTCAGCAGCAGCGTGCCGGCGCCGAGCTCGAGGCCGGTGACCGCGAGCGCGTCGCCGTGTTCGACCAGGCGCTTGTTGAGCGAGCCGAACAGCGCGACGAACAAGGCCGACAACGCGCCGATCGCGATGCCGATCCGCATCGAGGCCGGCACGCCGCCGACGACGAGCGCGACGCCCGGCAGCACGGCGACGCCGAGCAGCAGTTCGCGCGCGGAGAAGCGACGACCGGCGAGCTTGGGTTCGAGCAGCGCGGTGAACGGCGTCGCCAGCGCGATGCAGGTCGCACCGACCGAGGCATTGGCCAGCTTGATCGAGCCATAGAACGTGAGCCAGTGCAGCGCGACCAGCACGCCGATGCCGGCATACGCCAGGATCAGCCGCGGCGGCATCGCGCGCACGCCGCGCCAGGTCCGCGGCACCAGCGCCAGCGCCGCGACGACCAGCAGCATGCGCCACCAGACCAGCGGCAGCGCGGTCAGCGAGATCATTTTTCCGAGGATGGCGGTGAAGCCCCAGAGCACCACGCAGAGATGGATCTGCAGCTGGGCTTTGGCGGCCGGCGAGAACGTCGTCACGGGATAACGGAATCGAAAGTGCGATGGTAGCGCACGCGCGGCTGCGAACGCTGCAGCGTGGTGCAAAGCGGAGGAGGGTTGCCAGGCGAAGCGCGGGCGCGATGCGGGGCTGCAGCGGAATCAAAGAGCCCCCGGTACCGGATTCGCAGAAGGACCGCCGAGTACTTCGACGAATCCGGGACCGTGGGCGGTTCCCGAGGCTTTTCGCTGCAGAGACCGGTTGCAGGCGATCCGGTGCAGCGGTGTGGCAGTGATCGGGCAAGTTCAGATTAGGGCCTGGCCGCGCGGATGCCTACGTCGAATTCCACAGCCGGACCGGGGAAAATCCCTCAAAATGAGCCTTTCTTGTGAACCCCGTAGCAAATCGATGAGCCGGAGTGCTTTTTCGCGATGACCCTAACCCCGCTGGATCGCACCGAAATCAATGGATCGATGGCGACCGTGCAGGCCTTGCGCACGCTCGTACTGGTCAACTACGGCCATTTCACCTCGATGCAGGTGGAAGCCGGCTGCGTGCGCGGCCTCGATCTGCATCTGCAGCGGCTGGCGCGTTCGACCGCGGAGCTGTTCGGCGAAGCGCTCGATATCGGGCAGACGCGCGCCTGGATGCGCCAGATCGTCGATGGCGATGCGCGCGCGCTGACCCTGCGCGTGAACGTTTTTTCGCGCGCGCTGAATCGCGACCGCCTGCTCGACCCGGCGCCGCCGGATGTACTCGTGGCGACCAGCGCCGCGCGCCAGCTGCCGAAGACGCCGCTGCGCGTCGGCAGCGTCGACTACCAGCGCGAGCAGCCGCACATCAAGCACGTCGGCACGTTCGGGCTGTTCCAGCAGAAGCGCGCGGCGCAGGCGCGCGGCTTCGACGATGCACTGTTCGTCGATGCCTGCGGCGCCGTCGCGGAGGGTTCGATCTGGAATGTCGGCTTCCTCGACGCGGCCGGCGTGGTCTGGCCGGATGCGCCCGCGCTGGGCGGCGTCTCGATGCAGCTGCTGCAACGAGGCTTGCGCGAACGCGGCATCGGATCGGTGACGCGCTACATCGACATCGACGAGATCGGGCAGTTTCGCGGTGCGTTCTTCACCAATTCCAGTTGCGCGGTGATGCCGATCGCGTGCATCGACGCGATCGAGTTCGCCGTCGATGCCGAGGCACTGGCGATGCTCGAGGAGTGTTTCGCGCTGAATCCTGCCGAGCCGCTGTGACCAGCGGTGACGCTGCGCCCTCGTTACGGCGGTCGCCGCGAAACCGGGATCGCCGCAGCTTCGCGAGGCGCCGCGTTCAAGCGCGCAGGTTCAGCCGTTCGATCAAGGCCATCGCCGCATGCGGTGCGCGTTCCTTCGCACCGTTGATGAAATAGACGAATACGTCGCGCGGCTGCCGGCGTGCCGGTTTCGACTGCGCGTACGGCAGATCGTCGGGCGCCTCGCCGTTCGACCAGTCGGCGGCGCGCGTCGCCCAGGTATCCAGTGCGGCCGGGCGATAGCCGGTGGCGACCGCCGCTTCGCTGCACATCAGCCGCGCATAAATGAAGTCGCCGGTGATATCGGCGAACGAGGGATATTTCGGCGAGTCGGTGAACACGGTTGCGACGCGGTAGCGGCGCGCGAGTGCGACGTATTCCTCGCAGGCGAAGCTCGCATGCCGCACCTCGGCCGCGTGGCGCAGCGGGCGGCCGTCGAGCGCATGCGGCAGCAGCGCGAGAAAGGCCTCGAAATCGGCCGCTTCGAAGGCCTTGTGCGGCGGAAACTGCCAGTTGATCGGACCGAGGCGATCGCCAAGTTCGGCGAGGCCACCCTGGACGAAGTCGGCGATCGACTTGCCGGCATCGGCGAGCACCTTGCGGTCGGTCGCATAGCGCGGCGCCTTCAGCGAGAAGACGAAACCTTCCGGTGTCTCGGCGCGCCACTTGGCATACGTCGCCGGCTTCTGCGCACCGTAGTAGGTGCCGTTGACCTCGATCGCGCTGAGGTGGCGGCTGGCGTATTCCAGTTCGCGCCGCTGCACCAGCTTGGCCGGATAGAAATTGTCGCGCCAGGGTGCGAACGTCCAGCCGCCGCAGCCGACACGGATGCGCGCATCGGCTGACGGCGGCACTGCGAACAGGTCATCGGCGCTCTGGCGCGGCTTCGGCATGATCGGGCTCCGGCGGATGGGCACGCAGCCATCGATCGCTGCGGCCCGCGGCGGCTATGATGCGTCGCCTCGATCCGAAAGCCAATGCAGGGGGAACGCGATGCGCAAGCCGGCCCGGTGGTTCAGCGCGATCGTCGCCGCAGTGGCCTGGTCGGCGCTGCTGCTGCAGTACGTTCTGCTGATCGGCTCGACGCGGGACACGATCGGGCCCTGGTTCGCCACGCTGCAGTTCTTCAGCTTCTTCACCATCCTCAGCAATCTGCTCGTCGCGCTGACGACGACGTATGCGCTGCTCGAAGCACGCTCGCGCGTCGGCACATTCTTCACCAGCGCCGCGGTGCGCGGCGGCGTGGCGCTGTGCATCGGCGTCACCGGGCTGATCTATTTCCTGGTGCTGAGTTCGACCTGGGCGCCGACCGGCATGCAGTGGCTGGTCGACAAGCAGCTGCACTACGCGGTGCCGGTCCTCTATCTCGCTTGGTGGCTGGCCTGCGCGGAACACCGGCAGCTGCGCTGGAGCGATCCGCTGCGCTGGCTGCTGTTTCCCGGCGTCTACCTCGTATGGACCCTGCTGCGCGGCGCCTGGCTGCATGAGTATCCCTATCCATTTGTCGATGTCGACGCGATCGGCTATGCGGCCATGCTGCGCAACAGCGTCGGCATCGGCGTGCTGTTCGCCCTGCTCGGGTTCGGCCTCGTCGCCATCGATCGCGCGCTGCCGCGGCGCCGTTGAAGCGGATGCTGTCGCCGGCTCGCCGCGATCGGGCAGAATGGTCCCGGCTGTTCCGTTCGAGGGAAGGCGATGTCCGAACATCACACCAGCAGTACGCGTGAACCCCATGTGCTGGTTCTCGGCGGCGGTTTCGGCGGCCTCTGGGCGACGCGCGCGCTGGCCTCGGCGCCGGTGCGCATCACCGTGGTCGACCGCACCAACCATCACGTCTTCCAGCCGCTGCTGTACCAGGTCGCGATGGCGGGCCTGTCTTCGCCCGACATCGCGGCGCCGCTGCGGCATATCCTGCGCGACCAGCGCAACGTGACGGTGCGCATGGACGAGGTGCACGGCATCGACGTCGATCGCCGCCGCGTGAGCATGGCCGGCGGCGAGCTCGACTACGACTACCTCGTGGTCGCCACCGGCGCGCGCCACGCGTATTTCGGACACGACGACTGGGCCGTGCACGCGCCCGGCCTGAAGACCCTCGACGACGGCTTTTTCATCCGCCGCCGCATTCTGGAGGCGTTCGAGGCGGCGGAGCGCGAAACCGATCCGGCGGTGCAGGCCGAATGGTTGAATTTCGTCATCATCGGCGCCGGTCCGACCGGCGTCGAACTCGCCGGCACGCTGGCCGAGATTGCGCGGCATACCCTGCCGCGCGAATTCCGCCACAGCGATCCGCGCAAGGCCAACGTGCATCTGGTGGAAGCGGGGCCGCGCGTGCTGCCGTCGATGCCCGAATCATTGTCGGAGAAGGCGAAGCGCGCGCTGGAGAAACTCGGCGTCGACGTGCTGACCGGCCATGCGGTGACCGAGATCGACGCTGGCGGCGTGATGCTCGGCGAGCGCCGCATCGTCGCGCGCACGGTGCTGTGGGCGGCCGGCGTCGCGGCGTCGCCGCTCGGTGCGCAGCTCGGCGTCGAACGCGACCGCGCGGGCCGCGTCAAGGTCGAGCCGGACCTGTCACTGGCCGCGCACCCGGAAGTATTCGTCGTCGGCGACCTCGCCACGGTCACGCAGGACGGCAAGCCCGTGCCCGGCGTCGCGCCGGCGGCCAAGCAGATGGGCGCACACGTCGCCCGGGTGATCCGCGCGCGCATCGCCGGCCAGCCGGCCAAGCCGTTCCGCTACGCCGACTACGGCAACCTCGCCACGATCGGACGCATGGCGGCCGTGGTCGACCTGCGCGGGTTCCGCCTGTCCGGCTTCTTCGCGTGGGTGTTCTGGCTGTTCGCGCACATCTTCTTCCTGATCGGCTTCCGCAACCGCATGGTCGTGCTGACCGAGTGGATCTGGTCGTACTTCACCTACCAGCGGCACGCCCGCATCATCATCGGACGCGAGCGCGACGATCAGCGCTGAGGCACAGGGACCGTCGCCGCCGCGGCAGGCGACGGCGCGGCGGTGATGTGCCGGCGGATCGCGGCGAGGGGCGCGCGGTCGTCGAACACCACGTTGCCATCGCGTTCGCTGATGCCGAGTTTTGCGAACAGGTCCTTCAGGTCGACGTCCATCGGCGTCGCCTTCATTTCCGCGTAGAGCGTGGCGAGCACGCGGGTCGACGTCGCCTGGTCGCCGGCCGCCATCACCTGGTCGGTCGACCAGTGGCTGCCGTTGCCGCCGCTCTGCCGGTTGATCGCGCGCAGGGCGTCCTGCACGCCGAAGCGGCCCTCGGTCTGCTGCTGGATGCGTACGTCGGCGAGCAGCCAGAACATCGCGCCGCCCCAATAGGTGCGCCCCCAGGTCGGCGTATTGTCGAGGCCCTGGTCGCCTGCTTTCGGCAAGCCCTTGGGCATGTCTTCCAGAGTCCAGCGCCAGACCGCCGCGGCGTCGAGCTGGCCGGCCTGCGCGCGTGCGATCGGTTCGACATAGGTCGCGTTGCCTTCGAGCAGCCATTCGCTGCGCCGCGGTACCACCGGCAGCGCCAGGTGCGTCATTTCGTGCACCAGGATCCAGTCGCTGCGGAAGACCTCGTCGCTGGCCGAGCGGCCGACCGGCATGCGGATCACCGAACCGTCGAAGCCGTAGGTGGTACCGGCGCGGATGCGGTCGCCATCGAAAGCGAGCACCAGCAGGCCGACGTGCTTGACCGGAAAGCGCCCGAAATAGGTCGTCACCGCTGTCGCGCTCATGCGGATCCAGCGCAGCACGCGCGCCTGATCGAGTCCGCTCGCGCCGTCCGCGAAGACGACGTCGATGTCGCCGCCACCGATCGACAGACGCGTGTGCGGCTGCTCGCGCAAGGCTGCGTAGAGTGCATCGGCATCGGCGTAGTCCTGTGCGCCGGCAATGCGCGGCAGCAGGCTGGTGCCGGCAGCGACGGCGGCGGCGAAGGCAGCAGCAGGCATGGCGAACGGACGGATCACGGCGGACGATTCCTGTCGGGGCAGTGCCCAGCTTACGCCGGTCGCAGGGGCGGCAGCCTGCATCCGCGCGCCGGGCGTTCGGCGTCTCGAGGAATTCTTCGCCGGTACGTTCTTGCGGTTCCGCGGAGGCGTTCTGCGGATGCTGCGCAGCGCGTCTGCTTTGAACACTGCCAGCGCCCGATCAATTCGATCGCCGCAATGTGCCGCCGGACGGCCGCGCGGTTCGGGTCAGTGGACCGTCGACACGGCGCCGAGCCCGAGCTGTTCGCGCAGCATCGTTTCGACCGCTTCCGGTGCGTCGCCGCCGACGCGGCGATAGGCGACATTGCCGTGCTCGTCAATCAGCAGCAATGCGGGCGTGCCCTTGACGCCGTATTGCGTGGCGATGTCGTCGCCATCGCGCACCAGCGTGAAGGTCTGCCGGCGCTCCTTCAGTTCGGCGACGGGATCGCCGTCGTCGTTGATGTCGATCGCATAGACGTCGAGCCGCGTCGTGCCGGCTGCGTCGTAGACCGCCTGCACATGCGGCATCAGCGCCTTGCAGTAGGGGCACCAGGTCGCCCAGAACAACAGGATCGCCGGTCGCTGCAGATGATCGGGATCAAAGTGGATCGCTTCGCCCGCGGCGCCTTTGCCGTCGAAGGCGAGGGCGCGCCCGGCCGCACCCGCATTGACGGCGGCGGACAGGCAACCGAGTACGATCAGTAGTGACCACCCGCGTAAGGCGCGCATGACGTTCTCCGGACAGTGCGCACTGGTGGACCGGCGCGGCGGGCGCTTCCTTTCAGTGTTGTGCCAACGGCTTCGTGCGGTGCCGCCATGAAGCGCACCGCCGCAGCGCATGCGCCAGCGCCTCGCATGACCCGCATGGCAGAGCCGCGGGAAGCGGACGCAGCGATGACGGTCGCGATCAGCCCGCGGCCTTCCACGGATCGTAGCTGCCGAACCACCACAGGTGCCCTTCGGGATCGCGGCAGCTGTAGCCGGCGCCGCCGTAGTCCTTGACCTCGTATTCGTCAACGATCACTGCGCCGGCGGCTTTCGCGCGCTCATAGTGCGCCTGGCAGTCGGACACGATCACGCAGGGGCATTGCGTCTCGCGTCCGCCGATCTCGTCCGGCTGCGCGATGCGTTCGCCCCAGGGACTCGCGTTGGCGACCGATCCGAGCATGATCATGCCGTTGCCGAACACCAGCTGGGCATGTTGCACGATGCCCTTTTCATCGGCGTACACGGCGTTCTTCTCGAAACCGAATGCTGCGCAGAGCCAGTCGATCGCCGCGAGTGCGTCGCGGTAGCGCAAGCTGGGAATGATGGTCGCGGTCGTGCTGGCGGCAAGGCTGGACATCGAGCGTCTCCTTCGAAGATGCGATGGGACGGCAGCGTAGCCGCCGCGTTCGGCGAGGTCTTGTAGATTTCGGCAGCGCGCTCAGGCCGGCGGCAGGGCGATGTGATGGGTATACGGTCCTTTGCGCGCCAGGTACTGGCTGGGCGTCATGCCGGAGAACGCGCGGAACTCATGGTTCAGATGCGGCTGGTCGTGGAATCCGCAGTCCGCCGCGACGCGCGACCAGTCGACGCCGGCTTGCGCCTGCGCCACCACGCGGCGAAAGCGCAGCATGCGCACGTACGGCTTCGGAGCGATGCCGACCTGTTCACGGAACAGGGTGGAGAAGCGTCGCTGCGACAGGCCGCTTTCGCGCACCAGCGCATCGATGCGCGGGAGCTGCGGACAGCGCTCCAGTGCATCGAGCGCATAGCCGATCGCGGCGTGCGCAGCGGCGTGCGAATAGCGCCCGCGCAGCCATGCCTCGAAGGCGGCGAGGCGCTCGTGCGCCGAGTTCATCTGCAGCAGCCCCTCGCGCAGGCGCTGGGCACGGCTGCCGATGATCGCCTGCAGGTTGGTGTGCCGATTGCCGAGCAGGTCCATGCGCTCGGGCAGGAACGAACGTGCGCCGGCCGGCTTGAAGATCACGCCGATCACCGAAATCTGTTCGAGCGAATCGATCACGAAGCTCTGCGTGAACTGCCCGCTGAAGACCGCGCCGTCC